>JARRJQ010000014.1:0-14259 GCA_037388985.1 Desulfobacterales bacterium
AAATTTTGGATGTATGTTGCACATCTGAAGTGATCAGGCATCTTAAAGTGGGGCTATTTTGAGGGTAGCTAAAAAAATGATGTCAGCTGCGAGGAGCCAAGTCAACCATTCTTGCATTTATTAGGAATTAGTAAAATATTCAGCTATACTGAAAGGATTATTGAAAATTTGTAATCGTTCAGAAATTGATAATATTTGATTGCGATTGAAAATGCATATAGCGTAATCAGAAATAGGTTCTTTTTTTGACAAATATTTTTATTAGGTTCCTTGCCAGCTTCGAATCTTTGGAAAAATTCTGGGATGTTGTGGCTTACCAGTTCAGATCCGATTTTTATTCGGTAGGTCTGAACATCCTGCTGATCGGAAAATCGATTTTGTAGACCCGCAAGGCATTTCCCCCCAGGATTAGGTTCATGTCATCCTGAGAGATATCGAGCCGTGCCACCTGCTTGAGGCTCCAGCCCATAATGTCGGACTGATGTGTCGGGATGCCTTGTTTGTGCACTTGTGCTGCGAAGGTCTGCGGTTTCTGCCCAATTTGGGTCTGGATAGGGATGCTGGCCCCCCAGTCCGTTCCCCACATCAGCTTCTCGGCCCCCACATTGGGGTCGGAGAGAGCCTTGTAGTAGAGATCCGTCCAGTACATGCCGGTTTCTAGGTATACGTTCTCGGTGTTAGCCGCCACCTCGATGCACTCATCCACCAGGCGTTCCGAGCGGCCTCCCTGCATGCCGCCGTGGTCGAAAATGATCGGAACTTCGGGGTATTCCGCGGCAAGATCCCGGATCCAACTTGGGTGCCAGTTCTCAGGCCAGACCGTATAAGTGATCTGGTACCCCATGGGGGAGCCGGTATGTACTCGAACCGGCACCTTGTGCTTACGGGCGCAATCCATGACTTTTCGGAGTTCATCCATCCGCTCCGTCTGGGTGTATGTCTTCCCAGCCTTACCGGTGTGGGGCTTCGAGGGCATGCCTTCCCCGATCCCTATAAACTTACCCGTAGAGAGAAGTTGGTCGAGTTCCTCTACGGCTGCCTCGATTGTCCACTCGCTTTCTCCTTTGAGTGCTTTATCTGCTGTCTCTTTCGGGATGACCAGAGCCCTGAACTTGTCCGGGTATTTCTCGACTAGCTGGGTGTTCAACTCGTTGCTCATTCCGAAGGCTGGGTGAAGAATGCACATGTCCACACCATAGCACTCCATGTCGTAGAGGAGCCGTTTCGAATTTTCGAAGGTTTTTAAATAAGGCATAATCCGGGCAAGGTCCTTGTACTGAATTTTTTTCGGGTCATCGATGCCTAACTTTTTGAATTCCGGACCTGCCGCATGTCGCTGGGCATGAACATGGGTGTCAATAACAAAACGCGCTAATTTCATCATAAATCCTCTCGTTGCTTGGTCACCGCTCCTGAGTCCTTTTCATTCAATACTCAAACAAAGCGAACTCTCTAGCGGCCTTTATGATATCCTGCTGTTCTTTTTTAAGGAAAAATCCATTCACCTTCTTTGAGCCGATGACTTCCTAATGATGCTCAATGCGCTCCCTTTTCAGTTCCCGCTTTAGGATCTTGCCCGCAGCATTCTTGGGCATGTAATCGAGGAACTCGATCGTTTTCGGAGACTTGTATCCGGCCAAATTCTCTTTACAATGGGATATGATCTCAGCGACCGTTGCCTGGACTCCCGGTCTCTTAACCACAATCGCATGGACCCTTTCCACCCAGTAGGGATCTGGCACCCCGATAACGGCTGCTTCCAGAACCGCTGGATGGGCGTAGAGAACGTCTTCAACTTCCCTTGGATAGACGTTTTCCCCTCCGGATATGATCATGTCCGCTTTTCGGTCCACAATGTAAATGTACCCTTCCCGGTCGTAGAAGCCCATATCCCCGGTGCACAGCCAACCATCCCTTATCTTAGCCAAAGTATCGTCGGGTCTTTGCCAATACGCTACCATGAGTTGTTTGCTCCTAACGATGATCTCTCCCACTTTCTCCGCTTCGACATCCTTACCCCTTTCATCCACGATCCTAACCTGCACTCCCATGTCCGGCCTGCCCGCAGATGCGATTCGCCTCCGGTCGGAATCCGCCCCATTCAATATCTTGTGGTCATCTCTGGAGAGATGGGATATGCCGGGTCCGCTTTCGCTCTGTCCGTAGCCCTGCCCAAAGATTGGCCCAAAGGCGGCCATCCCGCGCCTGAGGATCTCCAGCGGCATGGGAGAGCCACCATACCACATCATCTTCATAGACCTGAGTTCATATTTATCGAGGTCAGGAAGGTCTAGGATAGCTACCAACTGTGTGGGGACGAACATCATATGGGTAGCCCGTTCATCTTGAATGGCCTGGAGCGTAGCCTTTGGGTCGAAGCACTTCATGATTACGTTACACCCGCCGGTGCAAAGAAAAGCCCTGAAAAAGGCGTTTCCTGCAATGTGGAAAAGCGGTGTGATCTGGACATGTGTTTCGCCCTGTTGCAGAACCAGGTCCATGATCAGTTGCTTTGTGTCTTCCATCATACGCCGGTGGGTGTATAAGGCACCTCTCGGCAGCCCCGTCGTTCCGCTCGTGTAGATGATGCATACTGGGTCATCTTCATCGACCGAGATTTGGGGCTCTTCATCGAGGGTCGTATCGAGGAGCTGGTGGTACACTAACATACCAGGGGCAACCCCTTCGAGGGAGATGAAGTGAGTGACTGAAGGCAGCCGGAGTCTCAGCTGTTCGGCGAGTTTCAGAAATTCGGGCCCAACGAAGAGCGCCTTGGCCTCGGAATACTTAATGACGCATTCAAGTTCATCGGGCTTAAGCCTTGGGTTGAAAGTCGACGCGATCAGCCCTCCTTTCATGGCCGCACCGTATAAATCGGCGAACTCCAAGGAATTCCATGAAAGAATCCCCAAGATATCGCCTTTCCTCAAACCAAGCTCTTGCAAGGCGTGGATTACTCGGTTCACCCTAGAGTTGTATTCGGAGAAGGTGATTCTATTGTTGCCATAGACAAACGCCACACGGTCCTTGTAGAGAAGTGAATTTCGATAAATAATGTCGGCAAAGGTTCCGATATTATACCGTGATAGCTCCTTCAGCAATAAAACTCCCGGCATAACGACTCCCGCGACAATTTCTGTGAACGGCTTTTATCTTATTTTACCAAATGATCATAAACTATTTGTTTGCCTCGAGACGCTTCAATTCACCGTTTCTGAGATCGCGCTTCAAGAGTTTGCCGATCTTGGATTTTGGCAGCATATCCCGAAATTCTATGTATTGCGGCACCTTATATGGGGTCAGTCTTTCGCGACACCACCGGATTAAATCATACCCGGTAATTCCCTTCACATCTTCTTTTAAAACGACAAAAGCTTTAATCCTCTCCCCTACCTTGTGGTCGGGGATACCCACTACACATGAGCCAATGACCGCTGGGTGCTCCTGCAGAGTCGCCTCCACTTCGGAAGAAGAAATTCTGTACCCCTT
Organism: Desulfobacterales bacterium; assembly: GCA_037388985.1. Classification (GTDB taxonomy): domain Bacteria; phylum Desulfobacterota; class Desulfobacteria; order Desulfobacterales; family JAHEIW01; genus JAHEIW01. Next base: position 3,490 of record JARRJQ010000014.1, read on the forward strand.
GTGTTTGATCGTGTCTGCAATACGATCGATGAAGAACAAATTTCCATCTCCATCCATAGAAACGATATCCCCTGTCCGGTACCATCTTTGACCCTGCAGTTGGATGAATGCTTTTTCCGTCTCCTCCGGTTTGTTCAGGTAGCTTGTAACCATAAAATTGGACGAGACCAATAGTTCACCCTCAACTCCGTCCTGAACGGGTTCGAGCGTAATCGGGTCTACAATCCTAATCGTCTTACCCGGCAGACATCGGCCAATACTCTTCGGAGGTGGATTTTCCTCATCCACAGGGCACATACAGACTCCCCCCACAGTCTCTGTCGTGCCGTAAGCTTGGAAGATCGGTTTGCCAATCTTCTCGCGGAACCTCTTCTCCACTTCCACGGGAAGAACATCTCCAGCTGACATCCAGCATTCCACGGAACCAAGATCGTACTGATCGAGACGATGATGCTCGAGGATCATCCGGTAGAGTGCCGGGACTCCAATCATGGTTTTTGCCTGGAATCTTTCAATACAAGCGAAGATTGCATCGAGATTTGCTCTCGGGTGGAGAATCACCGTCCCCCCTGACAGGATTAACCCCAACCCGAGTGTCTGGCCAAGGATGTGGAAAATAGGCACCCCACACATGAGAACGTTTTCTTCAGGGCGTCGGATCGGCCGAATGGAATCCATGGCGTTTCGACATTGGGTCAGAAACAATCTCCCGTTAATGGGCACGCCTTTCGGGCTTTTTGTCGTTCCGCCCGTGTAAAGGATCTGAATGAGATCCTCTCCCTCTCCTAATAGCGTAGAATGCACCGGAGGGATCTTATTACGAAGGGCCAATAAGTTCCTGAACAAAAACGTTTTTTCATCCGCTGCAATATCGCCTTTCGGTACAATACTCAGTGCGTGTCCTAATACGCGCTTCCACCACGGAAGAAGATCCGCCATACCTGTTACAACTACCCGCCTGATCTTGCTCCCCGAAAGGATCCTGCTAACGTACCCGAAATTCGTGTCTGCACATACAATAGCTTCGGCACCGCTGTCTTCCGCGATATGTTTCAGATCATAGGATGTAAAAATCGGAGTGATCGGGACGCAGACCCCGCCGAGCCGCTGGATGCCGAGCCAGATAACCACCCATTGGATGCTATGAGGTATGTAAAGGATTACACGAGCCCCCGCCTTGATGCCCTTTGCGGACAAGGATGCTGAGAATCTCTCGGCCAGTTCTTTTAATTTTCCATAGGTGTACTTTGTTCCCAGATAGATCACAGCAAGGCTCTTGGGTTTTTCCTCGGCAACCTCTTCGAAGGCTCGGAAGACATTCATGACTTTTTCATCAGCCATTAGGTCAAACTCCAAAATAGGCGGCTTGAATCTCAGGATTGTTCTTCAGCTCAGTTCCTAGACCCGTCATGGTAAGCATTCCATTTTCGATCACATAACCCCTCTCTAGGATGGGCAACACGGGACGGGCGAATTGCTCTGAAATCAGGATCGTAATGCCTGCTTCCTTATTTAAGTTCTTGATCGCTCCCACGAGTATCGCTTGCATGTGCGGGCTCAAACCGAGGAGAGGCTCGTCAAGCAGCAGCAGAACCGGATTCAAGACCAAAGCCATACCGATGGAGAGCATTTGCTGCTCGCCGCCGCTAAGAAAACCCGCCTTTCGCCTCCGCAGCTTGGCCAGGAGGGGGAATAACTCGAAGACTCGCGCAATGGCCTTTCGCCGCCCTTTGGCATCTCTGAGGTAGGCTGAGATCTTCAGGTTCTCCATGACATCGCTTTCTCGAAAGATGGGGTGTCTCTCTCTGGCCAGAGCGATCCCTCTTCTGGCTCTCTCGTATGGCTTGCAATTCGTGATATCTTCGCCGTTGAAGATCACCTGCCCATACACTGTGATCCTTTCCCCTCCCTTCCGCTCCTCCTTGATCTTCATGTCCACAATGAGACCCGAAAGGGTGTTCATCAAAGTGGTCTTTCCGGCACTGTTGGACCCTATGACGCCGACAATTTCCCCCTTGGAAATAGCCATGGAAAAATCATTCAACGCAACGGCATTTTCGAAGAACACCAGAAGATTCTTCGCCTCCAGCATATCACTCCACCTCGCTTCCAAGATAAGCCTTCTTCACATCGTCCTGCTGCATCACCTCGGCACCCGTCCCCTCCGCGATTTTCGCGCCGTAGTTCAACACTATGACACGATCCGCGATCCTGAAAAGCTCCTTAAGCCGATGCTCGATCATTATGACCGTCTTCCCCTCCACTCTTAGCTTCTCGATTACCGGCACGATGCTGGCCACCTCCGCCAGACTCAGTCCTGAAAAGAGCTCATCTAGAATGACGATCTCCGGCCGAAGTGCGATCACTTTGGCGAGCTCCAGTTTCTTTAGGTAGCCCTGAGGCAGGACACTAGCAGTCTTGTAGGCTACCTGAGCATCCCTTTCGAAACCGACCTCCTCAAGCAAATCCAGAGCAACTGAATCACGATTTCCATACCTGCCGCCCGGAAGTTTCTTCACCCTGGGGGAATAGAGAGGGACTACGATGTTCTTGTAAGCCGGAAGCTGATAGTAAGGCCTCACCATCTGGAAGGTCCTGGCTATGCCGAGACGCGCAATTTCGAATGGGGGGAGCCCAGTGATCTCTCTCCCACAGAAGGCAACCCGGCCCTCGCTGGGTTTGACAAAACCGGTAATCGCATTCACCAGGGTCGTTTTTCCGGATCCGTTCGGCCCAATGACTCCGAGCAACTCACGTTTGTAAACATTAAAGCTGATCTCGTCGATCGCTATGACCCCTCCGAACCATTTGGAGAGACCGAAGACCTCTAATAGAGGAGAAGTGCTCACTTTTCAACCTCGACGAGCCTTTCGAACTGAGAGTATTTCCGTTTCAGGTATTGGAAGATGCCCTCCGGGAAACCCACAACAAAGACGAGCAGGCATAAGGCATAAAGCGCGATCCGGAGACCTCCGAGCCCACGCAAGACCTCGGAGATGGGGACTAGGATGAACGCACCCAACATGGGACCAGCGAAGGTTCCCATGCCGCCGACCACGGCCGCAGCGATCGGCAGCATGGAATAATCGAGAGAAAACATCGCCATTCCGACCACCATGTATACATGGCTCATGAAGGCGCCGGAAAAGGCCCCTACGGATGCGGCCAGAAACAGTCCGATGGCCTTGTAACGGTCAATGTGAAATCCACTGCTCATAACTGAAAGATCATTATCTTTAATGCCTTTCAACACTAGACCGAAATCGGAACCCATGATTCGCCTGAACCCAAACAGCACTGCGACGAGTACGGCCATAATGAGATACAGCTCAATCCATCTGGAGGGAAGAGGATCCAAGCCGCTAATCCCTTCTGTACCGCCTAGAATCTTGGTAGCTTCGATCGTCCTGACCAGCATCATGGGCAAGATCATCGTGAACATCGCAAAATAAATACCACGCAGCTTTAGGATCGGATAGAGGACAACAGTGGAAAATGCACCGCCAACTAAGGTTGCCACGGGTATTGTAATCAAGGGGCTCCAGCCAAGATAGTGGTTGAGGCCCCCCGAAAGGTACGCCCCAATCCCGAAAAAGAAGGATTGGCCCAGAGAAACCATCCCGCACTGCGCCAGTAGATCCCAGGTAATCGCGAGCAGGGCAAAGATCGCAACCGAAAGAAGCACCTTCTGATAATATAAGCCCAAAACCAGCGGCAAGACCGCCAATGCAACGATAAGAATCAGTCTCGGTCCCGAAAGATACAGAATCTCCTTCCACGAAATCAATGCGGAGATGTCTTCTGAGCGAGCTTTTATCCCCCGGTCAATGCGCTCCCTCCGTTTCCGCATTTCAGATCCTTTCTTCCAATTCCTTTTGCTTCCCCATGAGTCCGGAAGGCTTGAAAAAGAGTATCAGAAGAATGGCCGCCAAGCTGACCACCATCCTATAGTTGGAACCGATGTAAATGTCAGAAGCTTTTTGGGCAAAACCCACGAGAAGGCTCGCCAGCACAAGGCCGGTCGTGCTGCCCATTCCGCCGATTATGCAAACGGCAAGGGCATTTATCATTACATTGTACCCCGCGATTGTCGTGACGGTCCCCAGGGGGAAGAGCGCAACTGCGGAAAGGCCCGCAAGGGCAACTCCCATGGAGACACTCAATGTGCCGATCCAATCTGAGTTGATGCCTAGCGTGAGGGCCGTACCTTCTTCCTGGGCGATTCCCCTGAAAGCTAGTCCAATGCGTGTGTGATGGGTAAATACCCATAGACCGGCCACGAGCACCCCAGAAAGTGCTATGATCATCAATCGATGCAGATCGATGTATGCCCCGCCCAACTGAAAACTGTAATCTGAAAAGGCGGGTAGCTCCCTACCATACCCCCCAGCGAAGTAGACGAGCAACTCCAGGATGAGTAACCCCATTGCAAAGGTGGCGATCACTTCGGATATCACCTGACCATGAATACGCAGGAGGACGAACCTGTAAGTAAAACCACCCATCGCCGCGACAAGGAGGATGGAGACGAATACCGCGAGGGGATATGGTAGCGAAAGCATGTGGTACAGGGACCACGTGCAATAAGCGGCAAGGACATAATAGGCTCCGTAGGCAAAATTCGCCACGCCGCTGATACCGAAGGTCAGCGTGAAACCGATGGCCATTACGGCCAGGGCTGCGCTGTTGACCAATCCGTATATAAAATTACTGAGAAGCATCTTCGGTCATCCACTGCTTCTATTTGACGGGTTTCATCCCTTTGGGCAGTTCGATCTTTGCCTCGGCAAGAATTGGCGGATAGACAATGACCCTTTTACCCTCTTCCGTCCACTGAACTACACATCCTATGGCGGTCTTCTCGAAATCGAGACCGTAGGGTACCTGGTGTACGTCGTCGAAATGGATCCGCCCAAATATACCCATACGGTCGGTCTTCTCCAGTTCTGCAACCACGGGATCCGCATCCAGGGTTCCAGCACGCTCGATGGCTTCGGCTAAGACCTTCACTGACTCATAAGCAGGCCCGGGACCATGCCCGCCTGTTCCTGACGGATAACCTTTCCAGCGCTTCTCAAAAGCAGCCTGAAATTCTAGCGACCCTGGGACCTTGGCCGATCCGATTCCTGATCCCAGTTCGTAGATAGCCTCCATAGCTCCGCCTATCTTTCCATCGCAGTTCTTCCATGCTTCTGGAATTCCCAACCTGGAAGTAAACCCGGCCATCAGGGCATTGACCCTCATCGACTTCCACTGCTTAATCAGCACGTTCGTTTCCACCATATCGAAGATGGGCATGATCACCTGGGCTCCCCCGTTCTGGGCCTTCATCAATCCGGTTGAAAAATCCGCACTTCCTACAGGGTATATTTCCTGGCCCACAATGGTCCAGCCAGCCTTTTCGAAATAGACCTTTCTCATCCCACCGGCTACACCCCTCGCCCACGCCACATCCTGATTAAAAATGGAGACCTTATCAAAACCAAACTGATCTTTGATGAAACCCATCACACCGGAAAGATACATCATCAGGTGTTTGACGTTCACGCAAAGCCTGAAGACGTATTTGTATTTTTCCGGGTTCTCCTTGAACTTAGACTCGGAATCGGGTGTCATGGCAATCGCAACCAACATGGGGACCTTGTATTTGGCAATGATGTCCATTGCTGCGAGAAACACCTCTGAACGTAGCGGCCCGACCACTACAGCACTGACTTTCTTTTCGAGAATGGTCTTCTCCAAGGCTAGAAGGGCGTCTGTCACGGGAACCCCGGGGTCAGCATCACGGGTGTCGCTTGGTATCGCCTTCAGAAGTCGTTTTTCCCCTCCCACCATTACGCCTCCCCGGGCGTTGATCTCATCAACGGCTATTTGAACAGCTTGGAAGCCCTGCTCTCCTGCAGGGTGTGAAAGAGCAGTAACCACACCGATATTGATGTCATCTGCGCTTATAGCGTCGTTCTTGGGGAGAAATGTCAGTACGGCCAAGCACGCTAGGAACAGGACAAAGGACGAAATACCATATTTTTTCATAATAAACCTCCTTTCATTAATAAACCTGTTTCATTAAGTCGCCACGTTAATCCTTGTTCTTCACACATACTTTGGAGCAGATCCTCCAAATTTGGCTGAGAGCGGAATTGCCACCGAATTTTATTTTCCGAGGAATTTGGGTTTTCTCTTTCCAACGGACTCGAGTCCTTCCAGGGCATCGGCAGTCCTGAATAGATTCGAGCTGTAAGCTGATTCGATATCCAAAGCCTTTTCCAGGGACAGATTTTCGCCTTCGTCCATGACCTCGTTGGCCATCTTCACAGCTAAGGGCGCTTTCAAGGAGATCTGCTTGTGAAGCTGAGTTCTCAGTTCGTTCCCTTCCATTTCCTCTCCGCGAATCACTTTCCCTACACTGGAGTCCGAGAACGCTTCTGCCACTCGCGAAAATTCCGGATCCCGCGGTCCGCTCAGTTGACCCTTCTTGGGTTTCGATGGCGTTGAGGCAAGCTGCATGATCTTTTCGTCTATATCGGCGGCAAACACCACATGATCAACAAACCCCATATTCAGAGCCTTGCGCGCTGCGACTACAGGACCGGCAAGTACGAGATATTTTGTAAGGGGCTTCCCTATCTTTCGACTGCAGCGGGGCATTCCGCCCATACCGGGGATAATGCCGATGGAGGTTTCGGGGAATCCAAAGGCAGCCTTCTCTGAGGCGACGATCTTATCGCAGGCCAGCGCAAGCTCAAATCCGCCTCCCAATGCAAGCCCCTGGACTCGTGCGATCGTCAGTTTGTCGTTTTGATCTATGCGCCTTGCGACATCTTTGGCCCGGGCCCCAAATTTATCGAGTTCTTCAAACTGACCCGACCTGATGTATTCGGTGAAAGTCTCGATATCAGCGCCGGCAATGAAATCCTTTCCCATCGTTCCCAGAACGATTGCCCGAATGGACCGTTCGCGATTGATTTCATCGAGACATTCCCCCAATTGCACGAAAACCTTGTCGTTGAGGGCGTTCATCACCTCGGGACGCTTGATGGTTATCTTTGCAGTGTTTTCTTCCCTGGACCACGTCACATACCGGATGTCCCAGGGCTCTGCCTTTTCATATTGCTCTGTCAAGTTGGTAGGCATAACGAGATCCGGATTTCTTTGCACAACAGCTTTGACGAGATGGTGCGTCCGATCGATGCCCACCTTGTTCATTAACTCGAATGGACCGCTCTTCCAACGGAGACCAATCTTCGCCCCAATGTCCACTTCAGCCATGCCCGCCACGCCCTCGTTTACCAGAGATGCGGCTACGAAGAATACAACCCCGAAAAGACGGTCACGTATCCGATCGAATGTTTCCGGTTGAGGCTCGCCCGAAAGGTCCCACAGATCTCCGCTCTTGAGTTTTCGTTCCACTCCGGCTGCAGGACCGTAAAACCTGCTGAGTCGGTGCGCTAGCGTTGAAGAGGTAAGATATGCCAAGTTAAACCCCTTCGTGGCGTTCATGAACTCAAAAGGTCCCATGCCACCGCCGAAGGTTTCCCTAACGACGTGATCAATAGATGGGATATCTCCCTCTCCTTCGTCAAACAATCGGAAGGCCTCCATGGACCATGGGATGAAGAATCGATTCACCGCAAATCCGGGAGTGTCGGTTACATGAATCGCCGCCTTGCCCATCAGATTGCTGATAGAGGTGGCGATCTGTTTGGCAGAGGAGGATGTACCGGGAAGGAAGATGATTTCAAGCAGCCTGTTTTTTGCCGCGTGATAGAAGAAATGGAGCCCCACAAATCGGTCCGACCGTCTGGTCCCGGATGCAATATCCCCAACTGACAGGGTAGAGGTATTCGTTGCAAAAACCGTATCAAAAGAGCAGATAGTATCGAGTTTTCCGAAGAGCTCTCTTTTTAGTTCAAGATCCTCAACCACCGCTTCAATGACCAATTGGCAGTCGGACATAGCCTTCAAATCCGTGCTCGGCCGAATTCGCGATATGACCTCCCGGGCCGCCTCCTCCGACATGATCTTTTTCTGGACACCCTCTTGCAGGGTTTTGCCGACATTGTCGATCGACCTTTTCAGTACCTCGTCGCTGACATCGGTCAGAATGACCTCGCAACCGTCCTGAGCGATCTTCTGTGCTATGCCAGCACCCATCATGCCCGCACCCATGACACCGATCTTCACCAATTTCGCCATTGAAGCCTCGCTTTCCGGGTTTACGTCCGTTTTTAAGCGGAGCGGTGCTATTTTGAAATTCCCGGGATATCAGTCCCTCTGACCCAGAATGGATATCCCACAAACGGATGAATCGCGCGGCGTCCCTGCAATATTGTGAGTGAGTCCGATCCTCGCATCTTTCACCTGCCGCTTTTCCGCCTTTCCCTGCAGTTGTTGGTATACTTCGTACATCATTCTTAAACCACTCGCGCCGAAAGGATGCCCAAAGCATTTCAGACCACCGTCCGTGTTGACAGGCAGTTCTCCGCTAAGTTCAAAGGTGCCAGCTTTCACATCATCTCCCGCTTTGCCCCTGGCACTGAACCCCAGATCCTCATAGATGATCAGTTCTGTGATGGTAAAACAATCGTGAACCATGGCCAGGTCGATCTCTTGCCTGGGCTTGTTAATCCCGGCCTCCTGATATGCTCTTTTAGCAGCCTGTACGGTCTCCTCAAAATGGATAAAATCTCCCGCAGGCTGCAAAGGACGTTGATAGGAGCCTGTGACGAGTTGGATAGATTTGACCAAAATGTAGTCGTCGCGAAATTTTTTGGCCAGATCGGTGGTCGTGATAATCGCAGCCGCAGCACCGTCACTCACGCCGCAGCAGTCGAACACCCCGAGTGGATAGGCGATTATAGGAGCCTTGATGACCTGCTCCAGAGTGATCTCTTTCTGGAAATGGGCCTTCTTGTTCAGGCTCCCGTTATGGTGGTTCTTGACGGCAATCCTGGCCAGTATCTCTTTTCCCTCTTCCGGGCTGATTCCATAATGATGAAAATACCGGTTTGCGGCCAATGCATAGCCGGTTGCCGGAGGTATGATAGGCTCGATTTTCGTGCTGTCGGGCGCCTCCATTCCTCCGGCGATGAGATACTTGGAGTCTTTCAGCTTTTCGACTCCGCAGACAAGTGCAATTTCACATGCCCCCGCGGCCACCGCATAACAGGCCTGACGCATAGCATCCGTGGCTGTCGTACAGAGGTTTTCCACCCTTGTGACCGGAATGTATTCCGTCTTTAACGCACGGGCAAGCCTCATTCCCAGGAGACCTCCAAGCGCAGTTCCCAACCATGCAGCTTGGATATCCTTTAACGCAATCCTCGCATCCTCCAGGGCCTCCTGGGTGGCATCAATAATCAGATCGCTCTGACTCTTGTCCCAGAGTTCACCAAACCGAGTGCAACCCATGCCAATAATAGCGACTTTGTCTCTTATCCCGCCCATAATCTTTCCACCTGACAAATTTCATTTACACGGTTCTTGATGGCACGCACTTCCAGAAATAGTTGTGTATTCCGTCGTTCGTGAAGAGCTTCCTGAAGCTCATCTCAACTGGCATACCGACTCGCGTCTCCTTGGCAACGTGGTCGGTCATAGTGAGCACCGCACGACCGCCCCCGTCGAAATCGACCACGGCTAGGATCATCGGGATGTCCAATGGATCGGAAATGTGGTCGATGCTGAATGTGAAAATCTTTCCGTTCTTATCCGAAAGTCTCACTTCCTCGAATTGATCTTCCGCGTGACAACTGGTGCACACCCTTTGCGGGGGGTATTGAATGACCCCACAGGATTTGCACTTGCTCCCGTAAAAACGGATCACCTCACGCCAATCCCTTCGTAAAGCGGTCAAGGATACCTCTTGTAGCGGTTTCCCCGGCCCCCGTTCCCTCCTCACGATCCCTTTCCATTCGAGATAGGTGACATAGTCTTCCACGTACCTCTTGGATTCCAGATACTTCCGCAAACCGCTTCGTCCCCTGATCATATCAATCTTCTCCGTAACTCTGAAAAGGACTGCGTCGCAGCCGTCGCCGTAACCGGCGCATAGCAACCGATCTCCGGGCTTGGCCTCCTCTAGTGCTGCGATCAGGAGCATCAACGGAGAGGCGCTCCCGGTGTTGCCGATCACGGAGATCATCGGGTTTTGTACCTGTGTTTTAGGATTGAATCCTAGCCTTACGGCCAGTTCATCCAATCTCCTTTGATCAGGAGCATAGATCGCCGCCTTTTGAATGTCTTTGGGTTCTAAACCGCGACGTTTCATCAAGGCCGAAACTGCTTCATACACGGTCTGGTTATACCCCAGAGATTGGATGAAGCGTTCATCCCAGGAACGGATATACTTGTCCTCATCGGATCTCCAGACATCTATCATTTCGTTGTATAGGGAATAAGATCCTTCGATTTCGGCAACAACCCCATTCGTGCCAATATACACAGCCGCCGCGCAGTCTCCACAGCTGTGTTCAAATTTCGAACCCGGGGCCCCGACACGGCTGTCGGAAGCAACTACCACCGCGTTGCGAACAGATTCCGATTTCACCATATCCGCAGCCATTCTCAGTGCGCATGTACCCGCCCTGAGACTGTTTGCAACATCCATGGTGAAAATGTCTTTCCGCAGGTCGGAAGCCGCTGCAACGATCGTTGCATTTTGCTTCTCCTTGTATGGGAAGGTAGTAGACGCAAAAATGAGTCCGTCGATGTCGCTCCTTTCCACCCCGGCAAGAGAATTAATCGTTGCTGAAACCGCCATCGTTAGAG
>JARRJQ010000014.1:14290-16855 GCA_037388985.1 Desulfobacterales bacterium
AAATTCCCTACACTCCTCTCACCGTGACCAGCACCGGATATTGTCTCTCTCTTGATTCTCCAAGAAGGCACATAAACACCATACGATGTAATTCCAATCATGACTGCCTGCTTCTTTTCCTGTTCAGTTTTGTGTATTCGGATGAATTTAATTCATTATTGTTCGTTACTTGTACATAGGAATTGTCATTGTCCGCGCCGAGCTTTGAAGAAACCTGCTTTGCGATGAAGGCCGTGGTTCGTCCATATTCTTCTATCATCTCCTCCGGGAAGGTTCCAATGACAGTGATCACGGCGATAATATTCCCATCAACGCCAAAAACCGGCGAACCGATTGCATCGATACCCGGAGTTACCTCGCCGACATCCACTGCAAAACCTGTTTCCCTACACTTCACTATGTCGTCCTGAAGTCGTGCCATATCCAGATTGATAGAGTCTCCGTAAAAGTAGAGGTTCTTTTTACTTAGCAGTTTCTTTCTTTCCGCATCGGACATGAATGCCGCGAGGATCTTCCCATGGACACCATAGGTGAAATGAAATCTATGCCCCAGTCGAACTGTTAAACCGATTCGATGATCCCCTTCCTGCTTCGCGATTATGAAAACATTCTCACCCTGCAAAAGGCCGAAAAAAGCGATACCGTTTGTCTCCCTGGCAAGTTTCTGCAAAAAAGGGTCGATCGTGCTGCGATAATCGAGATTATCCAGCACCTGCCTGGCCAGGAATACCAGACCGACACCCAACGAATAGGTCTTCGTCTGCTGATCTTTCTCGACGAAACCTAGTTGTTTCAGAGTATTTAGGATAGAAAATGCCTTACTATTATGTATACCTACCTGATTGCAAATCTCTGTCAGGGTCATTTTGAAAGTTGAGCTTTTTCCCAAGCAAAAGAGCACCCTTCCAGCTTCCTCCAGGGCCGGCACGATTGGTTTGTAGACCGATTTGGGCTGTTTCTTCTTCTCTTTTTTCACGCTTTCTGTCACCTTTTTAAATAAGCTGTCCAGTCGCGATGATTGTTCTCAAAGAATACGGTGCAATTTTTCTGTAGACAGAAAACTTTTCTGTGAATTTTTATTAGATAATTTTATGTTTGTCAAGAGTTTTTCCTATTTTTTAAATTTCCGCTTCAAAAGATGGATTGCGGCTATTTAAGCGCTGGGCGGCCAAGCAGCCAACCAAAAGGCTTGTGAAGTAAGACTAAGGCAGGCATAAAAATATATAGAAACAGCTCGTTGAAATCAAAATTGGTGGCAAGATTACAACCAGCATGAAGTCAGTTGTAAGTGTGGACAGTCATCGCAGGAAACGGCGTCGAGACACCCTGCTACGGCAGGTGGGAAGCCTAACCGGAAAATGGCTCCTTCCTTATTTGTGAAATAAGACAAATATCACAGGTCTTTTAAAGGTTTCAAAAGGACTGATACGTTTATAGTATCTGAAAAAATTAGGACACAAGATACTTCCTTTCCATTGTTGATATAGGTAATCTATTCCAACCGGTGCTAAGGTTTGAGAAATTTGCAATTTTGAGATTTGAAAATTTATCAAAGAAATGAAAAAATTAGTAAATTCAATTTTTGAGCTTTGATCCTCTATTCTTCATAGGCAGAGCCTAGCTAGGACTTATCCAAAACCTTTTTTCTAAGCTCCTTCTTGAGGATCTTCCCGGCCGGACTCCTTGGTAGATCTTTGACCGTGTGATACTCCTTTGGGACCTTAAAGGGAGAGAGCCGGGTTTTCAGATAGGCTTTAAGCTCCAAGGGGTCTATGATCTTGCCCGGTTTTGGGATGATGTACGCCACCACCCGCTCTCCCCACTCCGGGTCGGGCAAACCGATGACCGCGCATTCCTCCACCTCCGGTCGGGTGTAGAGCATCTCTTCCACCTCCCGGGGATAAACATTTTCAGCCCCGGTAATAATCATGTCCTTGATCCTGTCCACGATATAGAGATACCCGTCCTCATCCACCACGCCCACGTCACCGCTCCGGAACCAGTCGTCGTCCCAGAAAGCAGCTCTGGTTCCTTCTGGGTTGTTGAGGTAGCCCTTCATGATGTTGCGGCCCTTCACGCAGATTTCACCCTCCTTGCCCTGTTTTACCCGGTTTCCATCCTGATCTCTGAGCTGAATTTCCACCCCGGCCACCTCTGTGCCAACGGAACCGATAACATGCCTGTAATAATGATTATATGTGACCGTTGGGGCGGCCTCGGTCATGCCGTAAGCTTCATAGATGGATAGTCCCGTCCTCTTCTTCCACTGTCGAACCACCTCAGCGGCCATGCTGGCTGCTGCGGAAAAGCAGTACCGGACGGAACCCAATTTTTCCTCGATGCCCTTGACCGACAGGAATCTCACATAGATGGTGGGAACGGCAAACAGCTTGGTGACCCTTCCGGCAGACATGATCTCCAGAACCCTGTCCATGTCAAAGGCCGGAACCATTTCCAGGCAACCGGCACTAAGAATGGTGGCATTCATGACGTGCATTTGCCCGAAGACGTGATTGAACGGAAGGAAACAGAGGGCCCTATCCGTTTCAACAGAACGTTCGTTGT
>JARRJQ010000015.1:0-20971 GCA_037388985.1 Desulfobacterales bacterium
GATTTAATCAAATCGTAGTAATTAAATCACCAACGCAACTATAAAAGGTAACGTGAAATGTCCAGTAAGAAAAGGATAATCGAATGTGTGCCGAATTTCAGCGAGGGTCGTAATTTAGAAAATATTGAAAAAATTGTTGAGCCTTTTCGGGGAAAAGACGGAGTCAAGCTTCTGGACTATCAAAAAGATGAGGCCCACAACCGGCTGGTGGCCACGGTGGTAGGCGAACCGGACGCCTTGAAAAAAGCTGTCATCGAAGCCATGAGCCGCGCCATCGATCTCATTGATTTGCGCACCCACCAGGGCCAGCACCCGCGCATGGGTGCCACGGACGTGGTTCCGTTTATTCCGCTTAAAAACATCAGTATGGAAGAAGCAGTTGAGTTTTCCAAAGAAGTTGCCAAAGAAGCGGCCAAAAAATTATCGCTGCCCATATTCCTTTATGAAAAATCCGCCAGCCGCCCCCAAAGGCAGAATCTGGCCAACATCCGCAAAGGCCAGTTTGAGGGTATGGCAGAAAAAATCAAACAGCCGGAATGGAACCCGGATTTCGGCCCCCGGACGATTCATACCACAGCCGGCGTAACCGCCATCGGCGCCAGAATGCCGCTGGTGGCTTACAATGTCAACCTGGGCAGCAGCCAGGTTGAAATCGCCGACGAAATTGCCAAAAAGGTCAGACACATCAGCGGCGGTCTTCGATACTGCAAGGGCATCGGCATTGAATTAAAAGACAGGGGGCTTGTGCAGGTCTCGCTGAACATGACCGATTACAGCAAAACCGCTCTGTACCGCGCCTTTGAGCTGATCAAGATCGAAGCACGCCGGCACGGAGTTAATGTGGTCGGCAGTGAAATCGTCGGCCTGGTTCCCATGCAAGCGCTCATTGATACGGCAGTCTATTATCTGCGGCTGGAGAATTTTTCAATGGAGCAGGTATTGGAAACTCGCATCTGGGAATAATTCCAGCTCTGGCAGCCGGTTTCAAGATTGTTATTCAAGGTTTCAGGTGTCAGTGTTCAGGTGTCAGCATTGACAGAGCCGAAACCACTCCGAGTCAAATCCTGACACCCGAAACCTGAAACCTGAAACCCCAATTTGAAAAACGCGCCGGCGAGAAAAAACGATGAACGGAAACCTGATTATAAAAAACGCCGCCGAACTGGTAACCTGCAGTGGCTTTAAAGCAAAAAAGGGCCAAGAGATGGCCGATCTGCAAATCATCTCCGATGGTGCGGTGGTCATCAAAGAAGGGACAATTGCGGCTGTCGGAAAGACAAAAGATATTACCAAACAATATGAAAAGTCGGGTGTTGATCTTTCCGATTTCGATATAATTGATGCCCGGGATAAAGCCGTGTTGCCGGGATTTGTCGATTCACATACCCACTTTGTTTTCGGCGGCTACCGTGCCGATGAATTTTCATGGCGGTTGCGGGGTGACAGTTATATGGAAATTATGCAGCGCGGCGGAGGCATTTTAAATACGGTCAAAGCTACCCGCAAAGCCTCCAAAGAAGAGTTACTTCAATCCGGCATCAAGCGTCTGGATTCCATGCTGTCTTTCGGCGTAACGACCGCAGAAGGCAAAAGCGGATACGGCCTGGACCGAGAGACAGAGATTAAACAGCTGGAAGTGATGACTCACCTGGATCAGGTGCACTACGTTGATGTGGTGCCGACTTTTTTAGGCGCCCATGCAATCCCGCAAGAATATAAGGGAAAAGAAGAGGCCTTTATCGATTTTATGGCCAACGAGGTTATGACTGAAGTCGCCGAACGCCGCCTGGCGGAATTTTGTGACATTTTTTGTGAGAAAAACGTTTTTTCAGTCGAACAGTCCAGACGGCTGCTCGCTAGGGCAAAAGATCTGGGCCTTAAAATAAAACTGCATGCCGATGAAATTGTTCAACTGGGAGGAGCCGAACTGGCCGCTGAGCTCGGAGCCGTCTCGGCCGACCACCTGCTGCAGGCATCCGAGCGCGGCATCAAGGACCTGTCAAACGCCGGTGTTGTTGCAACCCTACTGCCGGCCACTGCCTTCAGCCTCCGGGAGCCGTATGCGCCGGGCCGCAAAATGATCGACTTAAATTGTGCGGTGGCGCTGGCCACCGACTTTAATCCCGGAAGTTGTTTTACTGAATCCATCCCGCTTGTTTTCGCGCTGGCCACACTGTATATGAATATTTCTATTGAAGAGGCGGTCACCGCAGTAACCCTCAACGCAGCCGCTGCTTTAAACCGGGCGGATAAAGTCGGCAGCATCGATGCAGGCAAAAACGGCGATCTGATTATTTTAGAATTTCCTTCATTCAAGTACATCCCTTATCACATCGGTGTCAGTACTGTTGAAAAAGTCATTAAAAAGGGCAACCTCGTTTTCGATAAAGAACAAGGGGGAATCATTCATTGTTAAATACGCTTAAGCTCACAAAGTTTTTGGAAAAGATAGCCGCAGGCACCGCAACCCCCGGAGGTGGAAGCGTAGCCGCTTTAAATGCGGCACTGGCAGCCAGTCTCACGGAAATGGTTGCCAACCTGACCGTCGGCAAAAAAGGTTACGAGGCTTCCGAAAAAGACATGCGCAAAATTGCAGCCAGGGTATCTGGATTAAGGAAAAAGCTGGCAAAAGATATTGATCATGATGCGGCGGCTTATAATACGGTACTGAAGGCCTTTAAGATGGCTAAAACTACAGAAAAAGACAAAGATCGGCGTAGCAAAGCGATTCAAGCGGGCTTTAAAAATGCAGCCCTGGTGCCACTGGGTGTCGCTCGCGATGCACTTGAGATAATGGAACTGACCAGCAAAGTTGTCAGAAAAGGCAACAAAAACGCCGGCATAGACGGAGCCGTGGCGGCGCTAACCGCAAGGGCGGCCGTCATGGGCGCATTATATAACGTCAAAACGAATTTAAATTTTATTAATGATCACAAATTCGTAAAAGAAATAACCCAGGAAACCCAAAAGATAGAGCGGCAGGCAGTAAAAAAGGAAAGGGAGATTCTGTCGCATGTAGACATTTAGTCTTTAATGCTTTTTACACTGTTTTAATAAAAATCTGCAAATAATGGTTCGGCCCGACTGCGGTAACCCGTCTTTGTTTGAAGCCATATGGCGATAGGAGTTTATCAACTTCCTTTGGCGATAATCTTACGGATTTAGGCGGTCCCGGCGGGCCGTCGGTTTTTTTATACTCCAAAATGACCAGGGTCCCTTCCGGTTTCATCACCCTTACCATTTCTTTCATCACTGCTTGCTCAACATGATTGCCGACAAAATCATGCAGCACGGTTGCCACCAGGCCAACGTCTACAGAGGCCTTCTCAACGGGAATATGATGACTGACATCGCTTACCAGAGCTGTAATGTTCTGGATGCCTTTTGCAGCCGCCTTGCTTTTTAAGCTTAAAATCCCCTCTTCCCACAGATCAACTGCATAGACCCGGCCAGCCTGGCCGATGATTTCTGAAACAGCCAATGAATAAGTGCCCCAGCCGCAAGCGAGATCCAGAAAAGTAATTCCCTTTTTTAAATCAAGCTCATGAAAAAATCTGGCCGAATCAATCAACTCAAAACTGCTTTTGCCCGCACCCTTGGGGTGGGATTTATCTTTGGTCACTTTAGCCTTCCTTATCTCCTCCGGCACCGTCAGCATCATTTAAAGGGAAAAACAACAATACCGTTGTTCCCTCTTTTGGGCGGCTTTGCACTTCAATTTTACCCCTATGGGCTTCCATGATGGACTGGCACAAGCTCAAGCCCAAACCATATCCGCCGCTATCTTTGGAGCGGGACTTGTCCACACGATAGAAGGGCTCAAAAATATGGGCCAGATCTTCTGGCGGGATTCCAATTCCGTTATCTTCAATTCGAATGATCACATCCGATGCCCGACGTTCCACAGAAATCTTTATCGGATCACTTTCGGGCTCGCAATATTTAAAGGCATTGCTCAGCACGTTTTCAAAGACCGTCTTTATCTGTTGGGGGTCCACCTGCACGCTGAGCTCCTGCGGAAGATCAACGGTCTTAATTCCCGGTGGCTGGTTTTCAAAAGCCGCTGCCGCCTGCTTTAGAAGCTCGACCAGATCGGTCGGCTGTTTCTTTAATTCAGCATATTGATGGCGCAGCCGGGCTGTTTCCAGGATCCCGGTGGCCATGTTTTCCATTTCGAGAATATCGGCCTGCAGGCTATTTCTGGCCCGGCTTTTAGGCAAAAATTCGAGGGCAACTTTCATTCTTGTAATCGGTGTTCGCAGTTCATGGCTGATGTCCAGAAGCAGCTGATCTTTGGTCTGCAGCATACCCTCAATGCGAGATATCATGTCATTAAAAGCAGACGCCAGATCGCGGAGCTCATCAGCCTTTTTTAGCGGTACGCGGTGTTTCAAATTGCCCCGGCCGACTTCCTTAACGCCGGTATTCAGCCATTTTACAGGTCTTAAAATATATCGAATCGCAAAGAAAGCAGCCGCTAAAATTGCGGTTAAAAAGACAAACATGATGACCAGCAGCCGCTTGCGCTCGCTGTCGATTCGCAAATTTCGTGACAGACCGAAAATAAATCGACCTGGTTTCCGATCGACTTCAACTACATAACGCCCGCGATACTTTCCCAGCCGAACAGCGGGGTCTTGACGCCAGGCAATAAAACGGCCTTTGTAAACTGCCGGAAGATCATTGGAGGTGCTCCAGTTTAAGTCCGGGCTTTCGTAACGAATTTCCAGCAAGGACTGCCGGGCGATTTCTCGAGCCCGTTCCAGGCTCGGCGGGTTGCCCATATCGCCAATTAAATAATTCAGGTATTGAACGACATTTTTATGAAACGGGCCTCCGGCTAGATTTCGATAGTGCCAGAAAAATCCGCCCACCACAAGATTGATGCAAACACCAGCGAGGATAATCACCGCCAGAAGCTTGGTAAACACCGAACGAATGATTCTGTTGAAGAATTTAATCCGCATCGCTCAAGTACCTGGCAATTCTATCTTAGAGTCATAACTGAAATTTCTTTGCATTTTATGATCCGCCTGAGGCGGATTTCATCACGAAAACATAGAATAGGCCAGAAAGCTGGAAGGCTATAAGGCCGGAAAGCTTGGGGGATCGGAATAATTCGACTCTTCAAGCTTTCTAGCATCCCAGCATTTAAGCTAATTTTTAAATTTCGGGCTTTCGTGATTAATTAATCTTTTTTTGGTTCTTCGATAAACACATATCCGCTTCCCCAGACTGTCTTGATAAATTCAGGCGATTTCGGATTATCTTTAAGCTTTTGGCGCAACCGGCTCACGGTAATGTCAACGGAGCGATTGAAGGCATCACAGTCAATACCCCGCAGTTCCTGTAAAATCTGGTCACGATTCAGGATCTTGCCGGCATTTGCGGCCAGCAGCGCCAGCGCTCTGAACTCATTGGTCGTCAAATCAACAGGCCTGCCGTCCAGCAAGACAGTCTGTTTAGCCCGATCAATGGTCAGGCGGTTAAAAGACAGGCTGCGAGTATCTTTTAAGGGTCGCGTGCGGCGCAGCACCGATTGGATCCGGGCCACCAGCTCGCGGGGCTCAAACGGTTTGGCCAGGTAATCATCGGCCCCGAGCTCCAAGCCGACCACTTTATCGGTTATTTCACCTCTGGCAGTCAGCATGATGATAGGCACGTTGCTGGTCTGACGGATCGTGCGGCAAACGTCAAAACCGTCCATCTCAGGCAGCATGATATCCAGAATAACCAGATCGGGCGCCGCCTGTTTGAGTTTTTTTAAGCCCCTGGCCGGCCGGGTTGCGGTGATAACATCAAAACCAAAGCCTTTTAAAAAATCTTTGAGCAACTCATTCAGTTTCGCGTCATCATCGATAATGAGGAGAGTAGGGTTCATGCTAAATATTGATTCAGCTTATTTCCGATTTTAATGGTCGCTTAATAAAATCTGTATCGTGCTAATTCTCGAAAAAATCCGAAGCTCGAAATCCGAAATTAGAAACAAATCCGAATATCAAATGTCCCAAATTCAAAATGTTTTGAACATTCGAATTTAAAATTTCAATATTGTTTCGAAATTCGAATTTATAAGGGGCCTTGCCTAAAAAAATAAAGACTATATATGCCGGTCAAAAAATCTGAAATAGGCTTCCGCAATGATTGCGGAAGCCTGTAAGATTCACTGCCAGTGATCCTGATGCTTCTGCTGAAAATACTCCAGCTTGGCCACCAATTTTTCTCTTTGCTCAGGTGTCAGCGTACGGTGAAATTCGGCCAGGCGGGTTACCGCCAGATCCAAAATTTCTGCCATTTGCTCCTGTTTCTGAGCGATAAGTTCTTTCAACCGCTGCGGGTCGATTTCCGCTTTGCGCAATTCTGTCATGAACGCATCATGCACAGCCTTTCTATCCGCGCGCATTGCTTCGGCTTTGGCCATAAACTCTTCTTTGATCCCCTCAAGTTGCGCTCTTTGCTCATCGGTCAGGTCGAGCGTCTCGGCAACATAATCCACCAGAAATTCCGCTCTGCCCATGTGCGAATGGGATCGGCACCCGCTAAAAATCAAAGCCGTCGAAATGAAAACACAAATGGTCAAAATTGTTAAACCCTTTTTTAGCATGATTCCTCCTTTGTTGTAAAACAACGAAAAAGATTTTGAAAAGGGAATTTAAAAACCTTCGATGATAAAAGAATAAATCTTAGAAAGGAAGAATGCTTTTCAGGAGCGTAACAGTTTGTAACAAATTGTAACGGTGAACGGAATCTACTGATTTTGAAGCCGCCGAATTTAACTCAATCCCGAGGAAAAATCAAGTGATTTTATTACGACAGGCCGGAACAAGCAATCGGGGAATAATGATGAAAAATTTCTAAAGTTTTATCAAAAAATGCCGATAATAAAGTTCAAAGATTTCTCAAATGCGCGTGCATCTTTTTTGTCAGACTCTCAATGCAAATTGGGGTAAGTGCCGAAAAAAATAACCCGATGGTGGCTCCGCTGTCATCGGATGTGCTGGCATCATTAACGGATATTATTCTTTTAACTCCATTTTGCTCAATGAATTTGTTAACCGTCGCATCAAGTTCCTCGAGTTCTTTTTTAGTGTGAAAGATTTTTAATGCGCTTGAAAAAGTTTTGACTTTGACCATCGTGTTTTCTCCTTTAAGCGAATAAACTATGACGTTTGGTTCGGAGATAAAATTCAGCAATGAAATTCAACGGCTTTTTGGCTTTTTGAAAATTTTCATACAGAACGCTGAAAACATCAGCCAGATCCAAATCGACGGCCGCCGGATGTCCGGCAGCCAGTTTATAGAATTGCTGCCCTTTGTTCTCATATTCTTCCGGACTTATCCTGGCTCCTCCGGCGATTTGCGGCCGAATTTCACCTGAAGAAGGATATCGATAGCTGCGTTCGGCATAATCCGGAAATATCCCGAGAACAAAAAGACAGATGTCAGCGATGCGTTTATATAAGCCCAGACGGTATTCGTCTTCTAGTGCATCACAAAAGTGGATCAAACTCGTGATATCCATGTCATTGAATCGTATTTTTTTCCAAATACCTCGGCCGATTCTAAAAGAGAACGTGTAGCTTTCAATCCGGGTAAACGATGACAGCATATCCGCCAGGTAAATGATAAGCGATTGCTGCTGGAGCAGTTCAACGAGTTCTCCGGTATCAAAAACCGGAATACTCATCGAGCGAGTTTTTTCTATCGTATAACTCAGTTTTGATAGTTCTTTGGCCGCCCTGCGCAACAAAATCTCAAAGAACAGAACAGGCGAAATTTTTAAGAAACTCCGGTCATCGTCCATTAGCCGCCTGAATACCTTTGCATCACCAATAAATGAGTTACGAAAATCTTCATCGTTACCGATAATTTCCTTCAATCTGGATTTATCCTTGACGCCTGGAGCTGCAATCTCGACCAGAAAATCCAAGTCCCGATCGGATAAACTCCATTTGATTGGCATTTTAGTGTGCATTTTCATAAGGCCTGATAATTTTTCTGGGAATAACTCTAAAAAAATAATAATACCGCAATAAAGAGCGGCAAGAACCGGAGCATCAAATCTGCTTTACAAATAGACAATCGGCTCAAGCCCTTTGCGCCTTCTAAGGGCCTCCAGCAAGCCCACGGTTCCGGTCATCATATTATCTCCCCAGGGTGCCCCGTATTGAATCGGCAGATCCGATTTTTCAACCAGCTTGCGTTTGGGACCTGTTGCAATGATGACCTCGATGGCTTCAAATCCAACTTTATGGCGAAGGAAGGCGCCATGGCCGCCTTCAGCCAAGATCTGCCGGTGATTTAATTTGCCATCGGCAAGATCCCGCAATACCACCTCCAGCCTTTCAAGGGTAATATCCTGGGTATGATATTCAAAAAAACCGGCAAGTTCTTCGCCCAGCATCGCAGCCCCGACCGTATGCGAGGTGGCAATATCCAGCAGTAAAAAGCGCTTTCTGGCCTGTGCCCGGCTGTCCATAGCGGCTCCGAGAATGGCCGCCATACCGCTGTCCATGACATAAATTTCAGCAGCCGGCAATGTTGAAGCATTTTTGGCGATCGCTCGCAGGCGATTCATGGCTTGCGGAACATCGTCTGACCGGTAAAGCAGGCGATGCGGATACGGCCGGTCTGCCAGACTTGCCTGGAACAGGTTATGGCGAAAATCCAGATGCGATACCCCCGGCGGCGGCACCCCGTGGTCCTGGGCGCAGATGGCAACGGCGTCAAATGCAAATGGAACCCCAAAACTTTTTATAATTTGCTCCAATCGCCGGGGTTCAAGGTCGCCTAAAGTGATGACCGCATATTTTTTGCTGCAGCGCAAATCGTCAATTTGGTCATCTTCGATCAGTTTGATCCCCCAGGATTTAACCTTTTCCAGATCATGGTTGAGGGTTGCCGCCGCTGAAGCCGATATGACCACCTCAGCCTCCCTGGCCCGTTTCAGCAGAATTTGAGTAATCGGCCCCCCGCCCATTTCATCGCCCAAAATCAGCAAATTGCCGGAAAGACCGGCTGCCTTTTCGGCCAAAGACCTGACCGGAGATTTAACCACCGCTTTGTAATGCAGCTCCGCTTCCGTATCGTAGTACAGGATATCCATGGTTCCCGCACCGATGTCGATCATCAAAAACCTGCTCATCGCTCATCCTTTATTTAAGATTTAATTGATTTAAACCGTTTCTATTTCGTGTTGCAAGAAAATTTCAGAAAACAGAGATATGAATTTAAAATGCCCATTTATCTTTTGACATACAACAAAAGCTTATGCCATACAGGATAAAACATTTCACAATATATTTTTCGACCAAACAACGACGGGAAGTTCCGATGTTCAAGAAGGGCAAAAGATTGTGGGGCAGCGCCCCTCTGAAATCCAACTACGATGCGGTGATTATCGGTGGCGGAATCCATGGACTGGCGACAGCCTATTATTTAGCCCGAAATCACGGCATGCAGAACATTGCCGTAATTGAAAAACGATACATTGGCTTTGGCGGTGCCGGTCGAAACACTTCAATTGTCCGCGCCAATCAACGAACCAAAGAAAATCTTCCCCTCTATGATGAAGGTCTGAAACTTTGGCCACAGCTTACCCGCGAGCTCAATTTCAATTTGATGTTCAACAATTGCGGGAATCTGAACCTGGCTCACAGTGAAACCGGATTAAGCGCCCTTAGATTGCAGGTCACCACCGCCCGATTTCATGGCATCGAAAGCGAACTGATTGACCCGCAGCAGTGCAAAGAGTTGATTCCGGAGCTCGATATATCCGACCGCCCCCGATTTCCCATATTTGGCGCCATGTACCACCCACCGGGTGGAACGATGCGCCATGATGCGGTGGTATGGGGATTGGCTAAGGGAGCTACCAAATTAGGCGTCCACATTCATCAAAACACCACCGTCAAGCAAATCGGAATTGCAAAGGGAAAAATTGTATTCTGTGAAACGGACAAGGGTAAAATTCAGACCCCCATCATTTTGAATTCCGCCGGGGGCTATTCCGCACGCATATCATCCGAAATGCTGGGAATACGCTTGCCGATTCAGGTGCTGCCCATTCAGGCGATGGTGTCCGAACCCTTAAAACCATTTCTAAATCATGTAATCTCCTCCGGAGTTTATCATGCATACGCCAGTCAGAGCCTCAAGGGAGAAATCGTCACCGGTTCTCATATGGACCCCTGGCCCGGTTATACCACCCAGGTAACCGCCCGGTATATCAAACACCAGGCGGAAGCGCTGACCGAGCTTTTGCCTTGCCTTAAAGGGATTAAATTTATGCGCAACTGGGCCGGTCTGGCGGATATGACGCCGGATATGGCTCCCATTGTTGATGGCAATGACCCCATCGAAGGGTACTATCTGAATTGCGGTTGGGGGTATTTCGGTTTCAAATCCGGACCGGTTAACGGGAAATATCTCGCCGTGTTTATCGCAAGCGGGCAATGCCCGCCAACTCTCAAGCCGTTTACCATGCAACGCTTTAAACGACACCAATTAATGGGCGAAACAGCGAGTCCAGTCATTTACGGACCAGAATTTGGCTGGCTCAACTGAGCAACGGCAAGTGAACAAAGGGTCAACATGTCGCTCACTCAACGACATTCAAACGTGAGGCTGATATTATGTCATTTATGATCACCTGCCCGATCTGTGGCAAGCGCGATGCCTATGAATTTCGTTTTGGCGGTGAAGATCGCGGCCCAAGGCCCGATGAGACCGAGCTGACTACAAACCGCTGGCTTGACTATGTCCATTTACGCACCAGCGGCGGTGAGCCCCAGAAAGAGTGGTGGTGTCACCGCTCGGGCTGTGGCCTCTGGTTTACCATTTGGCGAAATCCCCTGACCAATCTGGAAGTCAAAAAGCCGGAGGCTAACCCGTGATCAAACGCATCGAACTGCCTACCACCCGTATCGATCCGTCCCGGCAGATTGTCTTTAAATACCGCGGGAAAAATTTTCGTGGGGTTAAAGGCGATACAGTGGCAACCGCACTCTATGCCAACGGCGTGCGGATTTTTTCAAGAAGCCACAAGTATCACCGCCCCCGAGGTCTTTATAGCCTGGACGGCGAATCCAGCAATTGTCTGATGGAAGTAGACGGCATTCCCAATGTTCATGCCGAGCAAACCCTATTAAAAAGCAACATGACCGTTGAATCGCAAAACGTGGTGGGAAGACCGGAATGGGATCTGTTGGGTATTTTGGATAATTTCCACTGGGCCATGCCGGCCGGATTCTACTATCGAATGTTTCACAGGCCTTATCGCCTTTGGCCGTTTTTTATGAAGCGGCTTCGCAAAATTGCCGGCCTGGGACGCCTCAATGCGAATTATTCTGAAAAAAATTATGACGAGCTGTACCTCAATGCCGAGGTTTGTGTTGTCGGTGCCGGGGCCGCCGGCATGTGCGCTGCACTGGCTGCGGCACAGCAAGGCGTGCGGGTGGTACTTATAGAAGCACGTCCGTGGTTGGGCGGCTGCTTCGATTATCGCGCCTCTGAATATTCGACGGGTGTGCCCCTTTTTCAAAGAGCAAAACAGCTGGCAGCCCAGGTTGAACAAACAACCAACATCCGTTCTTTTAGGCAAACCACACTATTGGGCATGTATAACGATAATCTCATAACCGCCTGCCAGAAAACCTGCGAAGCAGAAAACTTTGCTGAGCGTTATATCGAAATCCGCGCGGCAAGTATAGTCGTCGCTACCGGCTGCACCGAGCGATCCCTGATATTTGAAAATAACGAACGTCCGGGCGTCATGCAGGCAGGTTGTGCGCAACGGCTTGCCCGCCATTATGGACTGCTGCCCGGCAGACACGCTGCCTTCAGCATTGGTCATGATATGGGTCTGGAAGCCGCTGTGGATCTGGCCGATTTAGGACTCACGGTCACATGTGTTGCCGACTGTCGAAGTGCCGGACAGGACCCGCAATTGATCATGGCACTTGGCGAACGCCATATTCCGTATTTTCAAGGCTGGGTGGCCGCCGGGGCTCAGGGAGCCAAAGCCTTAAAAAAAGTGTGGCTGACCACCACCGATGGTGCAGCTAAGCGAGAATTTAAATGCGATCTTCTCGTTTCATCGGCAGGCTTATCAACGATTCCGAATCCGCTTTGTCTGACACCGACCCCAATGGCCTATGACACCCATACGGGACTTTGCTTGCCGCAAAAATTGCCGCCTAACATCCATGCCGCCGGTCGGATGCTGGGTTATCATGATCCCGGATCGATTGAGGCATCGGGATATCTGGCGGGTCTTTTAGCGATTGGCGATTGCGGAATTGACGTCGAGAAGCAATTAGCTGAGGCCCGCGACCATCTCAAGGATCTGCCCGGACCGCCCCGCGGGTGTGAACTGGTCAAAGCACCGGGCAAAACGGGCCGTCAATTTATTTGTTTCGATGAAGATGTGACCGTTAAAAATATTTATCAGGCCTGCGAAATGGGCTTCGATCGGCCGGAGCTGGCCAAACGTTTTACCGCTGCCGGCACCGGACCTTCTCAAGCAGCCATCCCCGGACAAAACATGCCGATGGTTGTCGCCCGTTATCATGGAAAATCCTTAGCCTCAGCGACACCGACAACCGTCCGCCCGCCGTTGAGCGACACCCTGCTGGGAACCTATGCCGGACGCAACATCAACATTTATAAACGGACCCCCTTGCACAAGGTTCAACTTGAAATGGGGGCTGTATTTCGCCGCGTCGGCCCCTGGAAACGCGCGCGCTACTTCTCAAAAGACCCAACCGCCCGGGTTGAAATACGAAGCGTTCGAAACGGTGTCGGATTGATCGATGTCTCCACCCTGGGCAAGTTTCGCGTATTCGGTCCCGACGCCCTTAAGGCCCTGCAGCGCGTCTATATCAGCGATATGTCAAAGATGTCTCCCGGGAAACTCAAATATTCGGCCCTGTGCAATGATGACGGCTGTTTGCTTGACGACGGCGTCGTCGTTCAACTGGGTGAAAACGACTATTATTTTACGACCTCAACCGGTCGCGCCGGGACAACCACCGAATGGTTTCGCTATCACACCCGCTTTGACAACTGGCACTTTCACATCGTCAACCTCACCGACGCCTTCGGTGCAATCAATGTCGCAGGCCCGCGTTCCCGTGAGGTGCTTGAACGTCTGACCGATGAAGATGTCTCCAACGCGGCTATTCCCTACATGGGTTATCGACAATTAAGGTTAAGAAATGCCATTGCCGTGCGGGTGCTGCGGCTCGGATTTGTCGGCGAAATCTCCTTTGAAATTCACATTCCAGCCTCTTATACGGCAACGGTCTGGAACTGGCTGCTGGAAGCGGGGAAAGATATGAACATTCTTCCCTTCGGTCTGGAAGCGCAAAATGTTCTTCGCTTAGAAAAAGGCCACATCATTATCGGCGTTGAGTCCGAAATACGGACAACGCTTCATGATCTGGGAATGGGCTTTCTGTGGGAGCGCCATAAACCTGAAGCAAAAACAATCGGTGCGTTTGCCCTGAAGGAAACCGAAAACCAGCAGGGACGGTTGAAACTGGTCGGATTTAAAATGAAAGATGCTGCTTTTACACCCAGCGAGGGTTCGCTGATCATCGATGACAAAATTCAAGGATATGTCTGTTCGGCGCGATACAGCGAATGTCTCGACGCGTCCATCGGTATGGCGCTGGTCGAATCGGCATTTTCAAAGCCGGGAACCCGGCTGAGAATCTTTGAAGACGGCACGCAGGATCAAAGATATCAGGCAACGGTTGTCACCCGGCCGTTTTATGATCCGGAGGGCAAACGCTTGAAAGCCTAAGCCTGTTTTTTATTTTGTTTGCGATCAATCGAGGGTTGACAGTTATGGAAACCATTCGCAGATATTCACCGATTTTTTTCAGCCAAAAGCCGGCTTTAACGGAAATGCGTGATGGGTGGGAAGTGGTCCTGGGCTATGAGGACGAAGGTGAAGGCCCGTTTTTAATTGACTTAAGCCATATCACGAAATTTGACGTCCAACACACCGCACTTTCCCGCATCCAACCCGGCGGCCAAAATATTCCGGAGTCTCCCGGAACGTGTATCATTAAAGAGGGGTGGGTCATCAACCGGCTAAATCGGACCCAGGCGACTCTCTGGTTTCTAGCCGGCGAGCAGGCACCGATACCGGCGCAGGCCGATTATACGGATATAACCGAGGCCTTTGCGCTGCTGGCTATCGCCGGCGATGATGTTTTTGGCATCATGGAAAAGTTAACATCTTTGGATCTAACCCCCCGCGGAAAGCAGCCGCCGTTTATATTGCAGGGACCTGTTTTGCAAATACCCTGTCAAATCCTGGTGCGGGCAAAAAATATGGTGCTCATTGCATTTTCCCGCAGTTACGCCCAATCTATGACCGATGCGATCTTGCAGGCCGGATTGCCCTGGAATTTACAGCCGGCCGGCGAACGCGTTTTTAAAAATTTTTTGGAGAGGATAACATGAGTTTAAAGGGTCTTTCAGGCGGGCTATACAGGCCACTATCACCGGATCAGATCGAAACCATCCATGATGCTTCGTTGAAGATTCTGGAATCAATCGGCATCACCTATGAATCCGGATTGGATGCAACCCTTAAAATGCTTGAAGATTCGGGAGCGACCATTGATCGCAATAAGGCGCGGATTACCTTTCCCCGAAAACTGGTTGTCGCCCAGGCAGCCAAAGCACCCCAAAAAGTCATCCTCTACAGCCGGGACGGAAAAAATGACTTGGATCTCAGCCGCCATCAGGTTTACCTTGGAACCGGCGGAGCGGCCATTAAAATCCTGGATCTTGAAAGCAGTAATGTGCGGCCGTCTACACTTAAAGATCTTTATCAGCTCGGCAGACTCGTCGACGCACTGGACAATATCCACTTTTTTCTGCGGCCGTGCATTCCGACAGATATTGCGCAAACAGCCTATGACGTCAATGTCTTTTACGCCTGCCTGAAAGCCACCGCAAAACATGTAATGGCCGGCGTTAACGATGAAAAAGGATTTTACGATGTATTGGATTTGGCCGCACGGGTCGCCGGCGGACTGGAAAAATTGAAAGCCGCCCCGTTTATCTCGATCATCACTTCTTTTGCCATCAGCCCCCTGAAGCTCTGTACCCAATCCACCCTGATCATGCAGGAATGCGCGCGCAATCAGATTCCGGTCGCCCTTTCCAGCGCACCGATGGCCGGTTCCACTTCACCGCTGACCATGGCCGGCACCCTGGTTCAGCTGCATGCCGAACAACTGGCGGGCATTACCATTTGCCAGTTAACGAACCCAAAAGCCCCCATTCTTTATGGGGGGATTCCCGGGATGGCCAATTTGCGAACCATGGGCTATCTGGGTGGCGCCGTCGAATGCGGCATGATGAACGCAGCCATCCATCAACTGGCCCACCACATCGGGGTGCCCAACTACAATTCGTCGGGGCTTACCGACTCTAAAATACCCGACGCCCAGGCCGGCTGGGAAAAAGCGATGACCACCCTGCTGGCAGCCATGGGCGGCTCCAACTATATTCACCACGCAGCGGGAATGCTGGAATCCATGCTGACCGTCGCCTATGAACAGTTCGTCATTGACGATGAAATTATCGGAATGTGTTGCAAAGTCTTAGAAGGCATTGCAGTGGACCCCGAGCACCTGGCGCTGGAAGTCATTGATGCTGTGGGACCGGGCGGAAATTTTATGACCGCACCTCACACGATGGCCCATTTGCACACTGAATATTTCCGCGGAAACGGCGTGACCGATCAAAAAGGGCGCGACAAATGGACCAAGGATGGTTCGCCGGATGCCCGAACGCGAGCCTGCGGTATCGTTCGAAATATTTTGGACAGGCAAGAACAATCTTACATTGACCCTAAAGTTGATCAGGCAATTCGAAAAAAATATGATATACTTTTATGATCGAACAGCGATAAAATTTTAGATTGGAGAGAACTGATTATGGATGATTTCAAACCTATTATTGAGACGTTGATTAAGGGAGATGAAGCGCAACTGACCGAGTTGGTAAAAGCAACAATGGACCGGGGGGTGCCGGCGAAAAAGATATTAAATGAAGGACTGATCGCCGGCATGGATATTGTCGGCGAGAAAATGGAAAGCGAAGACATGTTCATCCCCGAAGTTCTGATGTCGGCCAAGGCAATGAGTGCATGTGTTAAAATCCTCAAACCCCATTTAACGGAAGAAGATACGGCGGCTCGAGGAAAAGTGGTTATCGGCACCGTAAAAGGCGACCTGCATGATATCGGCAAAAACCTGGTTGCCATGATGCTCGAAAGCGGCGGTTTGGAAGTTTTCGATTTAGGCGTTGATGTCGATCCGGACAGATTTGCTGCGGAAGTTAAAGAAAAAAACGCCGGCATGCTTTGTCTATCGGCTTTGCTGACAACAACCATGCCGATGATGATACAAACCATCAATTCAGTAAAGAAAAACGGGGTCCGCGACCAGGTAAAAATCATGGTTGGCGGTGCACCGGTCACCCAGAATTTTGCAGATGAAATCGGAGCCGACGGTTATGCCCCGGATGCCGGTTCAGCCGTGAAAATGGCCAAAAGTTTGATCCGGTAAGGAGTGCGCGCCCATGTGCGGAATTGTGGCTTATTTTGGCGGCGCCGGAAATAATCTCACCCGAATCCTGACCGCCATGTCAGCGATTATCTATCGGGCTCCGGACAGCACCGGCGTGGGATTTTTAGGCGATGATGTCAATCCTCTGCGGGTCAGAAAATCACTGGGTTCCGCAGCAGGCTTGATTCCGGTCTTACTGGATGATCCGACCTATCCGAATCCGACTGCAAACCTGCTGTCGGTCTTCACTGCTGAATCGGGCGGCACTGCATTCCAAGATCTCCAGCAACGCCTTTTGGAATTTGAGGGATTTCCGCCCGATATTTTCGATGCGCTTTTACACGGCAGGCAATCCTATCCTTCTTTTGACGATCTGGTTGAGCTGGATCCCTCTAAAGCCCGCCGCATTGCTCCCGGGTTTCCCGGCCGACCGACTTTGGCGGATGATTTGCGTATTCGTTCCCGAAAAGATTTACAGAAGGTTATCCAGCACCTTATCGCGACATATGATCTTTCCCCTTTGGTTATTCAAATTCTCATCCGTCGCGCCCTTGCCGAAACTCTCCGGCAAAAGCAAAGCGAAGAAAATCTTGAAATTATACCAGCGGATGTTCTGGGCGCTTTCGACCGCCTGTTTGACCAGTGCCTTTCAGGCGAACAAGGACCCCGCCCGCAGCGAATGGACTATGACCGTTTCCCTAAAAATCCCTATGTTCAAAAATATCTCTGGCGCTACCTGATTGAAACGCCGGTCGAAATTCCGGCCGACTTCGACCGTGATGGAGTCCGCTGCGTATTTCGCCTGTTGGATGCAGCCTTGCTTAGCCGCCTGCCGCACAATTCGTGGCTGGAAGAATCGCTGAATGAAACGCTCAAGAAACTCTGGCCGAAAATCGGCAAAACAGAAACTATTGACTGGAAAACGCTTTATAAAACGGAAAAGGCTGTCAACCTTTATGGGTGGGCGGCCGGCACCGCCCTCGCCTTCTTGCAGCAGGAAGAATTCATTTCCGAATTGCATAAAAATCTTTCTAGCCGCCAGCGATCTAACACGGATCCCCCTGCTGCCTCGGGCCAGACGGACCCCGTATGTCTTCGCTATTTTGCTTCGCCGGTAATTTCCCATGGCCGTTGGTCGATTCAAGCCCCCGTTACGCTTGAAAATGCCCATCCCTTTTTCGATGAACGCAAACAAAGACTCATCGCTTTAAACGGAAAGTTTGATGCCAATCTGGAATCAGAGCTGCGCGAATTTCTAAAACGCGTGGGCGGTATTTCTTTTCGTAGCGAAAATTCATCGGAATATTTGGCCCTACTGTGGGGGTATTACTATCATCAATTAAAAGAAGACAAGCAGCGCTTTGAAACTATCAAATCCCAGGTCGAGGCCGGATTTGAAAAAATCAGTATCGGCAGCCAAGCCATCGATTATCAGCTTTATCACCGTGTGCAGGCAAAAAGCGCCATTGAGCTTGATGCGATGGCATTTATTGAAGCCACACGGCAGATTATCCGGCAGGGGGGCCAGGTTGCCGCGACAGGCATCAGCCTGCTATCGCCGCGCCGGATTTACGTGGCGAGTCATAATCGCCCCATATTTATCGTTCGCCGACTGGAAAATGATGATTTCATGGTCGTCTCCGATATTAATGCCGCCATGGGACTATTCCCGCACGCTTTAATTCAGCAAAGAACCTTGGAACTCGTTAAGCTTGAAATAGAAAAAAACAAAACCCTCCAGAAACTGAAGGCCTCCGGGGACAAAAAGGAAAAGATTCAAGATTGCGAATTGAATTTCAACCAGAAAGAAGCAAAGCTTTTAGAAGTGTTTAAAGTAGCGGTCTATCCGCTTGTGGGTGAAAAAATATTTGCCCAGATTATAACAAAATTCGAAGGGCAAATGCTTCGCCGCGAGGTGAACATTTCCGATTTTGACGGTAACCCTCTGCCTGAGATCGAATCGACTTTGACGATTTTGCACCCACCGGCTATCCGAAAAGATCTTTACCGCTCCTATTATGAAAGTCATCTTCACGAAATCCCAGAGCGGATGACCGAAATCCTAAACACCTATCTCCCGGAGAATAAAGAGCTGCCTGAATTTCAAGTTCGCGAGGATTTATTCCATCGGCATTTTGGTCCGAAATTGACCACCTTAAGACGCATTGTACTGGTGGGCGTGGCCGGTGCCTACAATATGGCTACAATTGCGCGCTCATTTGTTCGCAAATTGATTCCGGACATGGAAATTCTAGTGCTGATGCCTTGCGAAGTCGATGATCTGTTAAAAATCATCGATCCGGATACCGATATGGTTGTTCTATTGTGCTGGTCGGCCACCACTGCCGATATGGTTGCATTCGCCAGAAGGTTGCAAACCCATAAAACCGTTATGATCGCCATTACCGAGAAAATCTTTGCGGACATGGCTTTGATGGCCCAAAAAAGCGGAGGGGTTATCCCGGTGTTAAGCGGCGAAGAAGTGACGATTACCGGTATTAAAAGCACATTGTGCATGTTATTCTGTCTGTATCTATTTACCATATGGCTGGCTTGCCAAAAAGGACGCAGTAAAGTGGCGATCACTTATTTGAAAAAATTGCAGCGGGTACCCGAAATCGTCTCCCAGGTCATTGCAGACGAAATCCTTGAAGCATTTTCAAAGCATCTCGCATCCCAGAGCGCGCAGAGCTATGCAGCCATCGTCGCGGATGCGCTGGATACCTTCGGCACCGGCCGTGAAGTAGCGTCAAAACTGGAAGAAATGAGCTGGAATGCCATCGGTTCACCCATAGATTATCAAGATTTTCAAACCGAAGCCCTGGTTCAGGATTTAAATAAAAATTTGATTTTGATTAACGCAACTTCCAAAGGGCGTTTTAGGGAAGCACTTGGATTGATGAATGTGCTTTATGAAAAAGGATTTCCGTTTGCCGCCGTAACTTATTCCAATCGCGAACTGACAGAGATAAAGCGCTATACCCGGAATAATGCGGTCTGTCTTCCCAAAATTGAAGATGTGTTGCAACCTTTCGTCGATCTTGTCTTTTATTACCGGCTTGCCTTCCATTACGGATTGGCCCACGGTCGCAATGCTGAAGATTTTCCTAGAAATCGGGTTAAATCAGTCACCGCTTCAAGAAGTTCCCCCCGCCGGGCATCATCAACTGCCGAAGAATTACTTCTTTTACAAGAAAAAAACCAAATAACCACCGACTCAAGCGCTAAACAAAAATCAGTTTCTAAAGCAAGTTCCTGGGAGGTTCAGGCTCGCTTTGATTGGGAAAAGAAATATTACCGTGAGATGCGTCGCCTGGCACAAGTGCTTCATCGTCCAGATCCACTGGATATGTTGATGGAACTATCAGACGAAGCCAGCTCATCTTTGGTCAAAATCATATCGGATATCATATCCAAAGAAGGTGAAATTTTATTCATACCTTTTGATCTGACTGCGCTGGCAGCCGTTCGCAATATCGTTACAAACTGGCGTCGTATTTTGGGATGCCGCCTGAAGATTGTTGATAAAAATTTTGTCCCGAATGCGCTTTCCGATAACTCACTGTTTTTCTCCGTAGGCACCAAAAAGCCGGATGAGGAACTTTTGTTCAAAATCTTGCAGAAAAACGCTTCACGGTTCCTTTGGATCGGCCCCAGCCTCACAAAAGCGCTGGAGCAGATTTTTCAGCGGTCGGCCGGCTGCTGCATTCTGAAAAGCGACTTCAGCTGTAACCGCGCAGACGTTCTTTATGCCGGAGTGTCGCTGCTGTTGGCCCATTGCTGGAAAAGCATCCAATCTTCAAAAGCAGAAACGGTACAAAAACATCTGATCCAGGCCAGCTCCGTTATCGCTTATTTACTTAATAATGTTTCGATTAAAAATTCTTTAGGGCAAACGATGCAGGCCAACCGGGATTATAAAACAGCTTTCTTTGTTGGACCACCGGTTGGAACAGGGCTTTTTTGGACAAAAATATTCAAGCAGACAGAGTCCTTGATCCTGGAATTTCATCTCTTCGGTGAAAGTGTACACGGACCTATTGTCACAGTAGATTCTCAGATAGAGAATAAGTTTGTAAAGCTGGAAAACAGAAAGCAGATGGTTTTAAATTACGGAAAAGACAATCTGGCGCAATGGGAACGGGACTTTCTGGGCAGGACTAAAATTGATCACTTTTTAAATCATGCAATGGAAGATCTATCCATAGGTTCCAATAGGCCATTTTTCGCTGAGGGAAACTGGTATTTGCCCGTATTGCGAAACGATTACGATTCGGCAAAAGACAATCTCATCATCATTGATGCCACCAGCAGGCGATATTTCACTCACGCGATCGATGAACTGGCAACATATGGATGTCGGTACGCAAGAATGA
>JARRJQ010000016.1:0-13704 GCA_037388985.1 Desulfobacterales bacterium
GACCGCTCTCGTGCGTGAACAAACACGTCTTTCCACCAAATCCACAGAGCTATCCGCCATCCGTACAGAGTTGTCTCGCGAGCGATCCTCTTTTGCGGATCAAAGGACGAACCTGTCGGTGTTACGCACCGATTTCTCTCGCTCTCGGACAAGTCTAGCCGATCAGCGGACAAAGATGGCCAGCAACCGCACGCGGTTTTCGGTGAAACGCACCGGCCTGGCCAAAACCCGCACAGTTTTTTCTAATATCCGCACGGCACTGGCTCGCGGCAGGACCTATTTAGCTCTCATTCGCACCGGCTTGGCCTTTTTGACACTGAGCATTGCGTTCTTTCGCATGTTCGGCCTTTCCTGGTGGTCTTTATTCGACGGCGCACTAGCGCTTGGGAGTCTGGCCATGACGGCGATAGGATTAAAGGGTTACTGGCATTCACTTCGTACCCTACGGACCCTCGAAGACAGGGTTCCTGCAGAAGAAGCTGCGGCCTAACCGACCGGCAAAGTTGTACAGAATCAGGTCGGTACCGAGGGACAGAATCGAACTGCCGACACGCGGATTATCAGACCAGATTTTTAAAAATTCGAGGATCTC
The DNA here is from genome assembly GCA_037388985.1 of Desulfobacterales bacterium. Taxonomy (GTDB): domain Bacteria; phylum Desulfobacterota; class Desulfobacteria; order Desulfobacterales; family JAHEIW01; genus JAHEIW01. The sequence continues at coordinate 593 of JARRJQ010000016.1, forward strand.
GTAATTATAAGCATTTGATTCTATTACACTTTTTTATTTAACTTTCGATTTGGTTTGGAATTATTTGGAAAAATTTGAGATTAACGGGCATAATTTGAATACAACCCCCTTAACAAATTAGAATTTCTATAACTTCTTTAGATCGTGCGCTCGCATTGATGCGGCTTATTTTTCTCCCAATCTAACGTAAATAAGCCCAAGCTCACAAATTATAATAGCTAAAAATAGCAGGCCGATAACTTCAATTGCCATCATGTCACCTCCTCTGATCTATCAGATTTAATCTCCTACAATGTAACGACTTCGAGACAACGCAAAGATTCTTCAAAAAATTCGGGTTTTATCTAAAAATGAGTTCAATCAATTTTCAACTCAATTTCTACACGGCGATTTAACTTTCGGCCGTTTTCTGTTTCGTTGCTTGCGATAAAATCCTGGGGCCCAAGTCCCTTCGCAGTAATTTTAGAAGGCTTTACTCCTTTGCTTATAAGATATTTTTTAACCGTCTCCGCTCTTTTCCTGGAGATTGCTTCGTTATAAGATTTGGAACCTGTTGAATCGGTATATCCAGTGATTATTAGTTTTGTTTCCTGTTTAGTAATGATAAACTTTGCTAAACGATTAAGTGTTGCGATAGATTCATCTGATATCTCAAAGGAATTATGGTTGAAATAAATAATTAGAGCATCATCCGGCAATGATAATGAAGACGGCTTTTCAGCATCTGCTGTGACAAAAGATAAATTCCCCGAGGGCAACAATGCTTCTTTTTCAGTATCTGACTTGAGAGCTGCGCCATTCTGATAAACCGCAGCAGAATCTTTGTTATCTGATTTGAAAAACCAAAATCCAGCAATGACTGACAGCATCACCACCAAAGCGATAAATAGAGAGGCGCCTCTTCTAAGATATTTTTTGGCAGCGACTGCAGATTCACTCTCGACGGCATTAGCAATTTCTGCTTCGACATTTGTTTTTTCAAGCTTATTAAATCGCTTAGCATTTTGGGAAAAAAGCTTGCGTATATATTCAATTATAATATAACTTTTACCAGTTTTGCCTACTTTTGTATCGGGTTGATCCTCTCTAGCTGGAGCCTCTTTATAAATTTTATCTTGCCTAATGCCCATCTGAAAAATATGGCCATTCGCTTTATTTTCTACTTGATTTTCAAAAGATCCCGCAAATGATTTGCCGCTCAGATCTTGAATAGCCTCCTCCACAATTGCGGAGTCTATTCTTTTTCTTTCCAAGGCATATCCGGCCAGAAGGGAATTGTCGCATAGAATATTTATTGTTCGCGGTATCCCCTGCGAATAAGACCAAATCAGTTTCTTTGCTCTATTACCAAATAGCGGTGGACCTTCGTACCCAGCAATCTTTAGGCGGTGTTGAATGTATTCATAGGCATCTTTTTCATTTAGAGGGGTCGTTCGGCTTCTAAGACCGATTCTTTGAACAAGTTGTCTTAACTCGGGTTTTTGTAACGTGACATCTAGTTCCGGTTGACCTGCAAGAACGATCTGAATCAAATTGTGCCTGGGGGTTTGCAGATTGGACAGAAGTCTCAAGTTTTCCAGACTATGCCGGTTAAGGTTCTGAGCCTCATCGATAATAAGCGCAACGTTTCCACCGTTTTCATTTTGCTTTAAGCTAAAATCATTCAGGCGTTGGATTGCTTTTCTTTTATTCAGACGCTCTTCTGTTTGAGCCAAATTAAGTTCAACCAGAGCCACATGCAGCATATCTTCAAAGGCAAAACTGGTATTTGAAATTAGTGCGACCCTTATTTTTTCATCAAACTGATCTGCCGCTGCATTCAGCAAAGTCGTTTTGCCGGTACCCGGTTCGCCTATGATGATTATAAAACCACGCCGCTCACGGATTCCATAAACCAGAGTGGCGAGCGTCTCTCGCAGTCCTTCATTCAGAAACAGAAATCTCGGGTCCGGCGTCAACTCAAACGGTTTTACGGAGAAACCAAAAAAATTGCGGTACATTTTATTTGCACTCTATCTTAAAATCATGTGAACAAAAAACAATATTTCTAAACAAAATGTTCTACTGAGCAATTATTATGCCTTCAGCTGCTCCCTTTAAATAACTCATCATAAGGCACGAGATCCTTACCTATCCTGACCTTGATTTTCTCACTCTTCCGATCGTGCGAGTTGAGTCTTTCCATGTTCTGGTATCCCGGGATTTCTTGAGCTATCTTAAAAGCATCTTGAAGATGATCCCATTGATAATAGATCATTGTTTCTTCATAATTAAAGTGATCTGCGTTCGTCAACCGCGTGATCTTTACTCCTTTTTTGCTCAGATAATTTCCGACCCGCGCGGCCATGCGGTTGACCCCATTTCCGTTTGAAATTTCGACTTCTAATTCAGCGGGAGGAAGTCGTGGTTCTGTCTCAATCTGTAGGTCGGCTACCTGCATTAGATCATTCAGCTTAGAGATATCAGTTTTGAATTTTTCATCTTCAGTTGTTTGAACATTTTCAGCATTAATTTTAAACCATAATTTTTTGTTGCCGTTTTCATCAACTTCAATCCTGTTTATAGATTTTCGCTCCAGATCATTTCCCTGAACGCTTTCATATTCTCTCACAGATTCGCTTGAGTCCTCGGCTACGGTTGATTCGGTTTTGGCTTGCTGAAACTGAGGGTTTAATTTTGAGGATATAAAAAAATGAATCTGGGCCCGATCGTATTCATACAATTGATTTAAGACTTGGGCCATTATGTAATGCGCTTTGGCCTCGTCTCTGCCGGCCATAAACTCATTGAGGGCGTCATCATAAAGGCCTTTTTTGGCATAGGCAAGTCCAAGATTGTTATGATATCTTTCATTCTTATCATCCATTACAATGGCGGCTTTAAAGGATTCTATGGCAGAATCCAGATTGTCTTGTAATAAATAAGAGTACCCCAAATTGTTTTGCACATATGCAAGATTCGGATTTAGCTTCAGTGCTCTTTTGTAAGCTTCAACGGCACGCGGAAAATCTCTTAAAATATCGTATATAACCCCCATTGCATTGTACGCTCTTACGTGGGTTGCATCTGCAAGAATAACATCTTCCAGAACTTTTAATGCAAGTTTGTACTTCCTTTTTTCTTGCAAGTAACACGCTTGCTTATAAAGTGTATCCGGATCTCCTCTGTAGGGTCTTAAAGTCGAAGCGAATTGAGCGTAATCTTCTTTTGATATCTCATACCGATATGCTTTCAACTCATTGGGATTCTGCGGATTTACATAATAACTAAAGGTTGAGCAACTTCCTATGGCTGAAAGAAAAAAGATCCCCAGTATAAAAAGATGTATTGCTAGATCAAGTTTTTCAGTTCTACTCATTTTTCACCTATAAACTTTTATATTATAGTAGCCACTTAATATAAAATGATTTGAATTATTTTCTGTTTTCCAAGCCGATTTTTGCGCGATTTAAATTTTCATTGGCTCTGGCATAAAAGACCGGATCGATCTCTATGGCTTTTTCAAAGCAGCGGACTGCTTCCTGCATCATTCCTTTAGACAAGTAAATACATCCCAAATTATTATATGCGCGCGCTTCGCCCCCGCCCTTTTTAAAGGCTTCCAGAGCCTCGGAATATCTTCCAAGATTAGACAAAGCCAATCCCAGGTTATTGTAAACTTTGCTCTCTGTATATTTAACCGATAAGGCCTTATTAAATGCATCGACCGCCATTAAATATTTTCCGGCTAAAGAATAAGAAACTCCCAAATTATTATAAAGCAGCCCTTTTTCCGGCTTGAGTGCCAGGGCCTTTTTGTACTCATGGATGGCCTTTTCATAATTTGCTTGATAATCGTAGATATTGCCCAAGAAATTATGCGATTTCCATAAGCCTGGATCAAGCTCGAGCGCCTTCCTGAAATGTCGCTCGGCTGCTCCGTAATTCTTCTTTTGAAAGAAGGCGCGGCCCAGCCCCTCATAAGCTGCTGCGTGATCTGGATTTTTTTGTATAACGATCTTAAATTGCTCGATAGCGTCGTCACTTTTTCTCCCTATCAGCAGAGTAAGTCCCTTTTTATACACCACCCGAATATTTTGCGGATTGATTTGAAGCGATCGCTCATATTGAAGAAAAGCCAAATACAAATTACCTTTGCTTAGTAGTGAATCCCCCAGCATCTCGTATTCATCGGCGGTCATTTCGGGCAATTTTTTGGAAAACATTTTCTCGTCCAATTGCGATGAAGTTTGGATCTCGATAGCGCTTTCTGCGCCCTCGACTTTGTGTCCTTTATCTATTGTAACGCAACCCGATAGAGCGAAAATCGTGAAGAAAAAAGCCACTAAAAGTTTGAATTTGAAGTTCAATATTCCTCTTTTTATCATTTGGTATCCCTCGTTTTTTCTAATCTGCCGCTCATCCACGCATAATGATATTGCGAAAGATACGAATGACGGCAGGTCCTAAGATCGCCACAAACAAAGACGGAAAAATAAACAGGATCAACGGGAAAACAAGTTTTACAGGTATTTTGGCCGCGAGTTCCTCGGCCTTTTGCATCCTTTGCGTTCTGAAGGTGTCCGAATATACCCTGAGAGTCTTTGCCACACTGGTTCCGAATTTGTCGGCCTGTATCAGCAGGGTGACGAGATTTCTCATCTCTTCGATGTCGGTTCGCAATGCAAGATTCTTGAGCGCACTTTCTCGATTCTTGCCGGCCCTCAATTCCAGATTCAAAAACCTGAACTCATCGCTCAAATCCGAACTGGTGAGTTTAATCTCTTTGGCAACCCGATTAATGCCCTCGTCTAATCCCATACCGGCTTCCACGCAAATCACCAGAAGATCCAGCGCATCCGGCAGGGCTTTCAGCAGCCGTTCCTTCCTTTTGTCGGCTTTTTGGCGAAGCCAGAGATCAGGCAGGTAATAACCCAGAAGCGCAACCAGTACGAAAATCGCAACGGTCAACTGGAAACTGAGAATCTCAAAAGCGGTCAGCCGGATAATCATAAAAATCGATGGCAATAAAACGACCAACAGATATTTTAACCCGTAAAAAATTACCGGTGCATTTTCCCGCCGGATGCCGGCTTTGAGAAATTTTATCCGTTTACTGTGACCATCATCAACCTCTTCAGATTGGGTAGGCGCCCCGAATTTCCCAAAAAAATTCATCAATCGCATCAAAAAAGATACCCTCTTTTGATCGCTCGACTGCCAATCTTGTTCGCTCTCGGTTGCAGTGCCGCCGAATTTTATCTTTTCGACTATTTTCTTTCTTGTGCTTCTCAGACGAATAGATTGCATGATGCCCAAGCAAAGAAGAAACAACGCCAAAAACCCTGCCAGCGGTATTAAAATAGTCGGTTCTGCCAATTTGAACATATCTTCACACTCTCTTGTGTTTAAACTTCGATTTTAACCATTTTTTTCATGACGAAAATGCCGATTACCATCATGATTGCGGCAACAACCGCCATGACCCTGCCAATCGGATCGGTGAATAAAAGATTCATGTAATCCGGCTGTGTTAATTTGAGGTACGCAATTATGGAAAATGGAAGACAGACGAGAACAACTGCGGACAATTTGCCCTCAGCAGTCAACGTTTTGACTTTTCCATCAAATTTAAATTTCTCCCGTAACAAAAGCGCAAGAATGTCCATGAGTTCGGCCAGGTTACCGCCGGTTTCACGCTGCAGGATAACACCAACTACAAAATACTTAATTTCGCTGCAATCCACTCGCTTGGCTAAATTTTTCAGCGCCACTGACGTGCTGACGCCGTAATTTATTTCCTCCAACATTTCACCGAACTCGGGTCCAATCGGGTCGTCGAATTCCTCTGAAACGAGCTTTATTCCCCCCACAAAGGCATGACCTGCTTTCAGGGCCCGTGATATTAAATCCAGGGCTTCCGGCAATTGTTTCCGCAAGCGTTCCTTTCTTTTTTGTCTTAAAAAATTTAAATATAAAAATGGAGAACAACCGAATAAGGGAATAAATATCAGAGCAATTATGCTGTTCTTGATTACGAGCGTACCGAAAATAGATCCAAATGCTGCTAGAAAGATTGCCAACAAGATATAGAATCCTATAGGAAAATTTGCGTTGGCCCCTATGATGAGATTGTCTAATTTTTGAATCCCCGGCATTTTTAACAGCATATTGTTGACAAAAGGGATCTCACTCAACACCCTTTTGCGTATAATATCAGCGCCGTCAACGCCCTCTTCAACATATGCATATTTTCTTAATCGCTTGCGGATTTTTCCCCGATTCGGCGAGCGCGCGTTTTTACCTGCATAGATTAATAGCTCGATCACGATGAGGCATATGATAAATATGATTATCGCTGTCACCAATTTTTCCATCTTTTTTTCCTTATGCTCTAATCTAGACTTCCCATTCTTTTGACGGATCAAACAGATCCATCGGTACTTGGATGCCGCTCACCTTAAAGCGCTCGATAAACTTCGGCCGGACACCATGAAATTTGAAGGTTCCTTTAATGTTGCCCTTGGAGTCGATTCGCTGCTGTTTAAATGAAAATATCTCCTGTAACGTGATAACATTTCCTTCCATGCCGGTGATTTCCTGGAGGCTGGTCAGCTTGCGTCTGCCATCGGCCAGCCTTGCGACCTGAATAATGACGTTTATGGCGCTGCTGATGAATCTTTTCATGAACTCAGAGGGAATTTCCATATTCGCCATGGCCACCATGGTTTCCAGACGCATCAACGAATCCCGCGAGGAGTTGGCGTGAATGGTGGTCAGAGAACCGTCGTGTCCGGTGTTCATGGCCTGGAGCATATCAAATGCTTCTTTTCCGCGAACCTCGCCCACTATGATTCGATCCGGGCGCATTCTCAGGCTGTTGCGCACCAGGTCACGCTGGGTGACCTCCCCCTTGCCCTCGATATTCGGCGGCTTGGTTTCCAAACGCACCAGGTGCTCTTGTTTGATCTGCAGCTCGGCGGAATCTTCAATCGTAATAATACGCTCGTTTTCCGGAATGAACCGTGACAGGACGTTCAGCAGGGTGGTTTTACCGCTGCCCGTGCCGCCTGAGATGAGAACATTTAACCTTGCTTTCACGATCCCCTTCAAAATTTCCGAAATTTCAGGGGTCAATGTCTGAAATCCGATGAGATCCGACAATTCCAGGGGATTTACGGCAAACCGCCTTATAGAAAGCATGGCACCATCCATTGCAAGCGGTGGAATAATCGCATTGATCCGGGAACCATCGGCAAGTCTGGCATCAACCATGGGGCTGGATTCATCGATGCGCCGACCCACAGATGAGACGATCTTGTCAATAATTCTCATCAAATGATCTTCGTCCTTAAACCGCGCATCAGTCGGTTCCAGTTTCCCATAACGCTCCAAATAAATGGATCTGTGCGTATTGACGAGTATATCTGAAATCGTGGGATCTTTAAGTAACGGCTCCAAAGGTCCCAATCCCAGTACCTCGTCAATTATTTCGGTGAAGATTTTTTCCCTTTCGGTCATATTCAAGGGTAATTTAAAGGTTTCTTCCCTCAATATTCTTTCCACCACCTGGCGGATCTGCCTGGCGAGCGTTTCGCGATCGAGTTTGTCGAGGAGCGAAAGGTCAATCAATTCAAGCAGGCGGTCATGTATCTGAGCTTTGAAATCAAAATACTCTTCCGGCGGATATTTTCTGGCTGAGATCCTGTTGGCGATGCCGTCTGCGTCCTGATTCATTCCTGTAAAACTTTTAGCAGCCATTTTTTCGTTCAAGACAAGCTCCTTTTTGCTTCTGATTTATTTAATTTTTCTGCATTTAAAGGCTATTTTGGTTCAGCTTTTTGAATCCGATCGTTTAAAAATTCGAAATTTCTTTTTCTGCTCTTTCTCCGCATCCGGAGAGATAAATACTTCGGCAAAATTATTAAAGTTCTGAGTTATCGACGCTTTGGGTGCGACTTTTGACAGCGGTTTGCCCTGGTTGATTGCAGACATGGTCGTCTGGTAATCATTGGGTATAATCCAGGACGGGTCCTCACCGATTCCGGCTTTGGCGTCGTTAAGGGAAATCTCACTTTTTTTCAGGTAACGGTTTACCACGACCTTGATCTGGTCTTTGCGCAGATAACCCAGTTCGACGAATGATTTTATGAGCTTGTTCGAATTGGCCAAACAGGGCAAGCTGAGGATGGTTATCAGAAGCAGCGTGTCTGACAACTCGACGACTCTTAATACCGTGTCATCAGTCGATTGGCCCCCGTCAATGATCACATAGTCGTACATCCCTTTCATGACGCTCAGCAGCCGCGTGATCGTGTCGGGTGTCGGCCGGACGTGCCCGTTCAAATAGGCCGGAGAGGGAAGAATGTGCAGCCCCGTGCTGTGCCTGGTCAGGACATTTGTCAAAAAAGTAGTGTCAAGCCGCTCAATATTCTTGGTGATCTCACCCCAGTGGAATTTGGGCGATACCTCTAAAAATAAGGGGATCTCACCAAAAAGGGTGTTCATGTCTATCAGGGCCACGGATTGACGGCTGTCTTTCTGCGCCATTGCAACCGCCAGATTAACAGCAATTGTTGTGGTACCCACACCACCTTTGCTTCCAAAAGTGGTGATGATGTGCCCATTTTTGCAAGCAGCGGCAAGCATTGACTCATTTCTTCTAGTCTTGAACAGTTCAAGCGCCTGTCTGACCTCCTTGGATTCAAGCGGCTGGGGGAAAAATTCGCTAACGCCGATTCTGATCGCCTGCATCAAAATTTTCGGTTCGGCAATTTCGCATGTCAAAAAAACTTCGCCCACGGCATTTTTATCGAGAAGGGACTGAATCATGGCCAGTTCTTTTTCTGTATCTTTCCCGAGCTCATAGATCAAAAGATCGGGTTTGCGACCATCGCCGGACAAAATGATCTCGAAACTCCCGAGGGCACGGATGATTCTGATCAGATCGTCATTGACCGTACGATTTTTTAGCGCTAATTTGATCAAGTATGCATTATTGCTCATTGAAAATCTCCGTAACAGTAATAGAAACTTTTGACTTTTAAAAAGGAATCACTCCACAAGTACGGGGTATTTTGCTAAAACCCCGAAGTTTGGCCCGCCTCCTCCACGTCCTGTTTTCTCACAATCGCAGTCCGCTGTGTAGTAAATAGATTTCTTGGCGAGGTCGGCCAGCTTGCCATCATAATTTCTCAGGCCAAATGTTGAAGTAAAACTATACCAACGGCCCATTCCGGCCGCATCAGCCTGGCGATGCCAAAACGCATCTCTCAACTCATCATCCGAACAAATGTTGTTCGGGTTATAAGGAGGGGTTCCAGGATCCTCTATCTTCAAAAAATCTTTAGTAATTAAATATTGTTTCTTATTCGGCCGAGGATCTGCAGCCCATCCTCCTCCTCCTGGCAAAGAAGGAAGTACTGTATCATCTTCAGATCTGGTTAGTGGAGCAGGTATCGCAGGTAACGGCCCTGGCTCTTCACCGCATGAAATTGGCTGAGGCTCGAAATATTTGCTCGGAAATGGAAGTCCGTCCCAGCTTTCCAAAAATGTAAAGGATGTTTGGCCATCCGCTAATTCCACACTGCTGTTGTCGTCGGTTACATCCCAAGTTCTAGACTCCAGCGCTTCTCCATTTTCAGGGACCACTTCTGCAGTCATTTTAAAGGGGGTTTCCAGGCTGGGGTCGGGGGTTCCGGCGCTTGTCATCCATATTAATTGAATGCACACTACGCCAACGATTTTTGAGCAGGTAGACACATTGTTTCCGGGACAGTCGACCACCGGCAGCTTAAGTTTCCAAGCCTTTTCGGGAATATCGTCTTCATCATTTTCAGAATCTATTGGTACCTGATCTTCAGTACATTCACCAGTTTCTTGAATTATTTCTGCTTCACAATTGCTCCCGCCTTGCCAGCACGCTCGCATTTTATCAAATGTAGACTGTTGTACCCCTCCCGTCGATCCCACATAATTACCAACCTTGAGATCTTTGCTGGCCCAATCGGGAAGCTCGGCTTCTGTTTTGCATACTAACTGATTCATATCACTGGCACTGGCCGTGGAGCAAGCACTGGGGTCTTCTCCCGACGTATAATTAATCCAAGCTGCCGTGTTATGGGTTGATGTGGGTTGCCCTTTATCTGTTCCGCTGTCGAGCATCTTACCTGTATTACACGCTATTTCACAATCACTAATGTCACCATCTTCCAAGCATGGATTTTCGGGAGGAGGGAGACTGGGATCAAAAGGTTCGGGATATTCACCTCCGGGTTTTATCACACTCTGCGCGCAGATAGCGATAGGCTGATCTATATCTAGGGTACTTTCAGTACCGGCAAACCCCCTATAAGCCACAGCATCTGTAACTCCCAAAAAGCCCATCCGACCGAAAATTGTGGCAAAAAAGGAAGCAATCGGCGTACTTTCCCGGCGGGTCACCACCCGCACCGCATTGATAAAGTCTGTGTCATCATCCAATTCATCCTGGCTCCTACCCAAAAGTGGCACAACCACAGTTGAAGCGTTTGGGGTGAAGGTACGATTTTTAACACTCCAGTGGCCGCGCTGCACATCGCCATTATTCGAAAGGTGGTCTTTTAATTCGACTGGGTATTTATCCGCGAGGTTGGCTACAGCTGCGTCATAAGCGATTTGGTTGGCGGCTTCATTGATGGACGTCATATCTTCAGTGAATAAATTCATGGCTCCGGCCAACGCACCTGCGTCAGCTGCATTTTGCAGCTCGTTTTTCGCCACATAAAGGTGCCCCACATCAATAGCCAAAGCGACAAATCCGACCAAAATGAGCAGACAAATCGCGATAATTACCGCAGATACTCCATGTTGGTCATTCAGGCAAAAGAAAAAATTAGGTTTCATTCTATTGCGTTCTCCAAGTCGAGATTATTCACATCTCATTTTTGTGGTGGCTCCAATGGTCGAACCGCCACCAAATGATCCGCCTGACAAAAAAGCAGCAAGTATATTGGGAAGGATTAAAAAATCATATTCATAGGTTACGGTAACGGTAAGCTCATCACCGGAGTCAACACAAGGAGTCGGAGGCGGTACTTGAAGATTGGGGCTTCCAAAAGTTATCAGCATATTGTTAGCGTAGTTATTAACGACACTTTGAATTTCAGCAGCGTCTGGGCGAGGATCCGCGAAAACGATTCCTGCCCGTGCCCCTTCACGGCTGGCGTTGGTGATGACGGCCTTGTCGTAAAACATGATACTAAATTCGATAATTCCGAAGACAAACATCACCAATAATGGCAAAATTATGGCAAACTCCACCGCCGATGCCCCACTTTCTTCGGTTATTTTGGGCAAGATACTGCTTATCATCTTTATTTTCATTGCCTCATTCCTAATCGTATCATTGCTCCAATTTAAGCACGTTTACGATCTCTTTTGGCTCTGCCTCTTTAAAGCTTTCTTTGTATTTTTCCACGTTATTCTCGGCAGCAGACCCATCCAAGCCTAAAACCGGATTGAGGTTTTGAACGGCATCCGGATTCAACATCTGGTTGTAAATAGCGGTTTGATGGGATCTTCCCCAGTTTCTGTTTGTCGCCGAGTCTTCACTATACGGTGTCCTGCCAGCACAGCTCACGATAAACAGCATCCCGCTAAAAATGCCGATTATCAAAAAATATCTTTTTAACATCGCTGCCTCCTATGTCTGTTAAAGCGCAGTTAGTGTTTGGCTTTTGCCTCGTTTGTCTAACGATTGTATCATCAGCCGCGCAATCAGTTCTCCGGAACGGAATGACCGAATTCCCCCTCGAATCCCTCTTTCAGACTGATGGGGTTCTGTTTGCTTCTGCCCTCGATGGCGCCTTGAAGGTAGAATTCGATGTCACTAGGTTCAACGTACGAATCGGTCGGCAGAGACTGCTTGGCCAGTTCCACCGGTTTGACTAAATGAGGCGTTACGATGATAACCAGTTCCGTTTCGCTCTTCTGAAATGATTTGCTCTGAAAGAGGGGCCCGATGACAGGCAGGTCTCCCAATAGAGGGAATTTAGAGATATCAGCCCTGACGGCTTCACGCAGAAGTCCTGCAATGGCAAAGCTCTGGCCGTCTGCAAGTTCGATTTTCGTTGATGCCCGGCGGGTGCTGATTCCCGGGCTGACAAAGCCTTCCACCCTTACGGCGGTTGAAAAATCAAGCTCCGAAACTTCCGGGCTGACGTCGATGACGATTTTATCCTTGCTCAGTACCGTCGGTGTAAAAATAAGGCCGACTCCAAAGGTTTTGTATTCGATCCCAACGGCTCCCAGACCACCCTGCGGCACGGGAACCGGAAACTCACCGCCGGCCAGAAAGTTCGCGGATTGTCCGCTCAAGGTAATCAGCGTCGGCTCTGCGAGTATCTTAACAAGCCCATCTTCTCTGAGGGCATCGATGAAGCCTGTCCAGGTTCCACCGCCCTGGTCAAATCGGAAGAGCGCAGTGACTGCAGGTGAAAAAGAAAGCCCGCCGGTCAGGGAGTCCTGTGCGAATCCTGACAATCCACCCAGCAGCGAAACCGCAAATTGGTCTCCATCTTGATACAGAAAATTGACCCCGAGCCGTTTGGTCAGGCTCCGACCCATTTCGGCGACGCGAACCTCGAGCATGACCTGATGAACGCCGCCGACCTCTACCAGATTGTTCACCTTCCCTTTGGGCGCATAAGCCTCGGCAAGAGCCAGCGCCTGTGACAGATTCGAGGCATTGGTGATTTTACCGGATAAAGTAATGGAGTCGTTTGTGCTGGTCACCCGGAGACTGTCTTCTTCAGGAAGAATCGCATGAATCTGTTGTTTTAGACCGGGTAGATTGTAGGTTACCTCAAGATCGTAGATGGCAACAATTTCTTTATTTTGCCACAATGTGAAATTGGTAACTCCGGCGCCCTTGCCCTTGAGATAAACTTCGTGGGCTGAGAGGAGCAAAAAATCTGCAATTTCAGGATCTGCAACTGATACCCTTTTTATGGGCGCCGTGCTTCGTAAAACTAGAGATTTGCCCGAAACCATTTCAATTTTTTTCGCCTCGATCGTCTCCAGAACGAAGGCGCTTTCAGCCCCCGTAATTGCGGGATAAAAAAGAAGCAAAAAAAGCAGCAAGACAAAAACCA
>JARRJQ010000017.1:0-14572 GCA_037388985.1 Desulfobacterales bacterium
AGAAGATTTTTAATGTGCAAAATCAACTCGATATCATGGCGGGTATACAACCGCTGACCCGATGCGGTTCGCTTTGGCCGGATCCGAGAGAATTCAGATTCCCAAAACCTCAATACATGCGTCGGCAAGCCGGTGATTTTGCTGACTTCACCGATTCTGAAATAAAGTTTGTCTGGTATATCTTTATGGGACGGTTCTGAATTTTGCATATTTAACACCTGGTGGTGGTCGAGGCGATCAGGCAGGTAAGCTGGCTTTAAACGCTTTAACGAGCCTGTGCGCTATTGATTGATGGATAGGAGTTACGTCTTCATCTTTCAGTGTTTTGACCGATGACCGGTAAGTGACCCTTAAAGAAACGCTTTTTTTGCCTTCAGCGATCGGTTTGCCTTCAAATACATCCAATAAACTGAAACTTTCAACAAGCTCTTCCCGCTGGTTTTGGGCTTCGGCGACAACTTTTTGCGTTTCAATCGCGTTGTTGATGATGATGGTGATATCTCTAAAAATAGCCGGAAATTTTGGAATCGGTTTCGACTGTCGGATATCCTGGACTAGCGGGAGCAGATGGTCGAAATTCAGTTCGAACAAAAAAGTGGTTTGTTTTAAGTCATAATTTGCGAGGACCACAGGGTGCATTTCGCCCACCAAACCCAATCGAATATGGTTGCACAAAATTTGAGCGGAATATCCGGCTCTGGTATAAGTACACTCATTTTCAGGCAATTGGGTAAATTGGATTGCGTCGATTTGCAGTGCATTTAAAAGGTTTTCAACCACACCTTTGATATCATAAAAGTCGCACTCCGTCGTCCGATCATGCCAGGAAGCATCATAACGTAATCCTGTCCATATTCCGGCAAGTATTTCAGGTTCGTGGGGCAGCTGCCGAGGATCCTCATTGATAAAAATTTTGCCGATTTCAAAAATTTTGAGGTTTTTTGTTTGCTGGAAAAAATTATAATGCACCGTTTGCAGCAAACCCGGAACCAAAGATGTGCGCATGACTGCCTGATCCTCTGTCAGCGGATTTAAAATGTCCACCAGCTTTCTTCGCGGATCATCAGGCTCTAATCTCAACCGGTCTCCGGATTGTTTATGCATGAAACTATAGTTGATGGTTTCCCGGAAAAGGTCTTCAGGTCTCGAAATATCCACACGGAAACTTGGTGGAGTCACCTTCAGGGTATCTTTCTCATTTTTGGCCGCTTTTTTCTCGATCTTGAATTCGATGGATTTGAGAAGATTGGCAATCTCTATGGACTGCAGACGCGTTCCGAGCAGCCGGTTGGTATTTTTTGCACTTAGTTTCAAACTGTTAACCGACTGCCGGTTGGGATATTCATCTATTAAGCCGCTGATTAAACGGCCGCCTCCAAGCTCGGCCATCAGTTTTGCTGCGCGGTTTGCGGCTGCGATCTGCCCTTGAGGATCTACACCGCGCTCGAAGCGATAACAAGCGTCGGTGCTCAAGCCCAGCCGTTTGGAGGTCCGGCGGATGCTGACCGGATCGAAATAAGCGCTTTCCAGCAGCACGCGGGTGGTGCTTTGCTCAATTTCAGAGTTGAGTCCTCCCATGACCCCCCCGATAGCCACTGCTTTTTGACCATCGCAGATCATAAGCATCTCCGGGTCCAAAACACGTTCTTTTTGATCCAACGTGACAAATGTTTCTCCTTTGCTGGCTGTTCGCACCACGATTCTGTTTTCTGCCAAACGGTCAAAATCGAAGGCGTGCAGTGGCTGGCCGCTTTCCATCAAAGCAAAGTTGGTCACATCCACAATGTTGTTAATGGGCCTCAGGCCGACCGATAAGAGTCGGTCCTGCAACCAGTAAGGAGAAGGCTTTACTTTAATATTTTCAAGCAGGCGCGCCACGTATCGCGGGCAGTGATCGGGGGCTTCAATTTTAATTGATGTCCGTTCGGAAATTTGATTGCCTTTGTCGACCAGTTTGGAATCAGGATATTTTAAGCGCACCTTCTGAATGGCGGCAATTTCGCGGGCGATCCCGATAATGCTGAGGCAATCGGGCCGATTGGGAGTTATCTCAATTTCAAAAACAGTATCCGAAAGCCCCAATGCAGAGTTCAGTTTATCGCCGACGGACACAGATGGTTCCAGAGCCATGATTCCGCTGCGATCGTCGCCCAGACCCAATTCGCCTTCGCTGCAAAGCATCCCCTCTGATGTTTGTCCACGAATAATGCTTTTTTCCAGAACAAAGCCTTCCGGAAATTCCGTACCCGGTAGGGCCACCGGTGAGAGCATGCCGATTTGAATGTTGGGTGCGCCACACACAACGGAGATCTGCCCATGGCCGGTATCGACCCGGCACAGATGGAGTTTATCGGCATTAGGGTGGGAGGCGATTTCATCAATGCGGCCAACAAAGACCGTGTCCAAATAGCTGTAACGCTCGGCTAGCGACTCAACTTCGAGTCCGACCATAGTCAGGGCTTCGGCAAGGTCCACCGGATCCATTTCAATCGGCACGTAATCTTTTAGCCAGCTTAAACTAACTTTCATTTTAGTAACTTCTAACTAAAATTGACTTAAGAACCGCATGTCATTTTCAAAGAATCTGCGGATGTCGTCGATTCCGTATTTGAGCATGGCAATCCGGTCAACGCCCATGCCAAAGGCAAAACCGGTATAGCGATCGGCGTCATACCCTACGTTTTCATACAATGCCGGATGAACCATTCCTGAACCCAGAATTTCCAGCCAACCCGTTTGAGAACATACCCGGCATCCTTTGCCCCGGCATATGACACACAGAATATCGACTTCGGCACTGGGTTCGGTAAAGGGGAAAAAACCGGGTCGAAAACGAAGGCTTGTCTTTTCGTCAAACATTTGATGGACAAAGGCGGTTAGGGTACCTTTTAGGTCCCCGAAAGAGATATTCTCATCCACCAGCAAACCCTCAACCTGGTGAAACATGGGCGTGTGTGTCAGGTCCGAGTCACAGCGGTAGACTTTACCGGGCATGATAATTCGCACCGGCGGCGGCTGTTTTTCCATGGTTCGAATCTGTAAGGGTGATGTGTGCGTTCTCAGCACGATATCATCTGAGATGAAAAAGGTATCCTGCATATCTCGGGCGGGGTGGTCCTTCGGAAAATTAAGGGCCTCAAAATTGTAATAATCCAGCTCAACTTCGGGTCCTTCTGCAATTTCAAATCCCATCTTGATAAAAATATCACAAATGCGCCGGTTAATCTGCGTAATGGGATGCAGCGATCCGCTGGGCGCCGGTCGACCAGGCAAAGAAACATCAATTGCCCGATCTGGTTTTTTAACAGCTGTTTCGAGTTCATTTATCGCTTTTTTGAAGGCCGCATCGAGCAGATTTTTTATTTCATTTGCTTTTTTACCGGCTGCCGGACGTTGGTCGGATGGAAGATTTGAGATGGTTCTTAAGAACTGAGTAAGAATTCCTTTGCGCCCCAGATAGCGGACGCTAATATCCTGAATTGCCGAGCGGCTTTTTGCCGCTTTGAGCTCCTGCAAGGATTCTCGATAAATTTGATCAATGGTTTTGTCCATCTGACAACGTTGGCTTACAATTTTTGCGCAGCTAATTCAGCAATCTTCGCAAAGCCGGCAGGATCAGAAATAGCCAGCTCGGCCAAGACTTTTCGATCCAGGTCAATTTTAGCCCGCTTGAGACCTTGTATAAATTTGCTATAAGATAATTGATTCATCCGGGCCGCTGCATTGATTCGTGCGATCCAGAGCCTGCGGAAATCGCGTTTGCGCTGCCGTCGGTCTCGATAGGCATACTTGAGGGATCTGTCTACCGTATCAGCCGCTGTGCGAAATAGCTTGCTATGGCCCCCGCGAAAGCCTTTGGCCAATTTTAAAACCTTCTTTCTTCTTTTTCTGGCTTTGAATCCTCTTTTTATACGCATTTTTACTTTCTCCTTAGCAGAACCTCAGTGGTTGGGTAACAGTTGCCTTATTTCCTTCCGATTAACGCTGTTAACGAGCTGTCTTTTGCGCAGGGAACGTTTACGTTTGGTTGTTTTTTTAGTCAAAATATGACTGGCACAGGATTTATGATAGACAATTTTACCCGTGCCTGTTTTTCGAAATCGTTTTGCGGCTGCTCGATTGGTTTTTATCTTTGGCATATCAACTACTCCTTCATGCTGAATTGTTCAACTTTTGCTTAATTTATGTAAAAATAGATGGCGTGAGCAATTATGAATTTCGGCTCACGCCACCTGAAAAATCATTCACTTGGAGTCAGACGCCACTCGTTTTGCCGAGTGTGTTTAAAGCCATTTAATTTGCAAATCTAGTCATTTCGGTGCAAGAACCATTACCAGGATGCGGCCTTCAAATTTAGGCTCTTGTTCTAACATCGCAAATTCTTTTGTTTCTTCAACAATTTTTTCCAGGACTGCCATTCCAAGCTCGGATAATGTGATTTCACGGCCTCTGAAAATCACACTTACTTTGACTTTATCCTTTTTTTCGAGAAATTTTTTAATATGACCGATTTTAACCTGCAGGTCATGCTCACCGGTTTTTGGACGTACTTTTATCTCCTTGAGCTGAAATGTGCTCTGTTTTTTCTTGGCTTCCTGTTTCTTTTTTGTTTGCTCATACCGATAACGGCCATAATCCATTATTTTGCATACCGGAGGGTTTGCATTTGGTGAAACTTCCACCAGATCAAGGCCGGCTTCAGCCGCAGCTTCAATGGCTTTTGAAGTCGGTATGATCCCAATTTGGTTTCCGTCAGGATCGATTACTCTGACTTCTCTTGCGCGAATTTTCTGATTGACATTAATATTATCAGATCGGTCCGGTCGACTGAATCTTTTTGGAACAGCTATGTTTGCACCTCCTATGTTAGAGTTATTATACGGGATTCTTCGGGTGCGAATTCAGCTCTTGCCTTTTGAGCCGGCATTTCATCACGGGTTGAAATCTTTCACACCCGTTGATCCCCTTAGCGCCTGAAATTTAAAGGCTTTGATTTTAGCAGGATTCAATTTTTTCAATGTGAAATATAAAACAACCTTAAGAAATGCAAGAAAAAAATGCAACTAAAAATATGTTTCACCAGGGCCAGATTGCCCCTGAAGTTAACCATCCATTGTGTGGGGTCAATTATTGGCTCAGTGTATAAGTGGCCAAAAAACTATCTTTCAGGTAAGTAAATTCCGGCTGGGAGAAGTAGGTTTTCAATAATTTTAGGCTTTCACTACGCATTATGTTGTATATGATTTCAATCTGACAATCTTTACAGAGGGGGGCAGTTTTTGCGGATTTCATCGGCAGCAGCCGCCAAAGGCATCCTCATAGGCAAAAACAACTTTTCCGGTACCGCCACCAGTTCGCCAAAACACATCAAGCAAGGCTCCAGCATGCTGAAAAAGTGATTTCTTTAAAATTAATTTTCGTTTTGAGATTGAATAATTTCCGAAGTGCAATCATTTCGGCGTGGTTAGCTTCGTTGGGGAAATCGCCGGCGGTGCCTTTCCCGCTTGCTCAAGCGTTTTTTTCATGAAATGCGCGTAGTCAATTAATTTTCCTTTATTAGGTTTCAGGTGTCGGGCCTTCGCCGCGCCGAAGCGGCTACGGCCGCGCAGGCGGGTGTCAGGTGTCAGAATAGGTCGATGGATCCTAGACAATGCGCTCGACTTCCGGATTTTACCATCTGTTTTACATCTTCTAACCTTTGATCTCTGAAACCTGAACACTGACACCTGAAACCAAAAGAAAGACCCCTGGAACCAGTCTCAATTAAACAACCGCTGTGATCGGATTCGAATTGTTACAATTTGCAAATGTCATCATCACACTCACAGCGATCATCGACTTCATAGCAATAGAGGATTCTTGATTCAAGCTCAGCCTGCCGGGATGAGATCGCAATGAATGCCTCATTGGCCGCAATTTGCTTCAAATTCGATTTGGCGGGTATTGAATCCATTCCCTGGGCAATGATCTCAGCAGATGCGGCTTTCATTATTTCAGCATCTTCTCCATTTGTGACCACTGCCACAGGCACCTGGTAGGTTGCGATGAGTCGTGATGCAGCCAGTGCTGCACGCCGACGAGTGACCAGCGAACCGGGACCGTATTTGACTATCATGCAAACTTTGCCGGCCAGTGTAATAATAAAATCAATTTTTAAAATGGCCTTTTTCTCATCGGCGCAGACTATCAGGGGCTTGCGAGGTTCAATATCTGTCTTCAGATATCCTTTGTGGTTTACCAGGAAGCGTCCGATTTTCTGTCTGTAACGCTCATCATGAGTGTCTTTTAAGGTCTCGCCGGTGATAAAATCAACCAGCTCACCCATTATGAGCTGATGCCCTTTCATTATACAGTTAAGCTCCTCGGCCCGCTGGCCGGTTTCCCCGTTGGGCTGACCGTTCAACGCCCAGAGATTTTTAGTCGGCGGGTTGTGGTAAGCGCTCCGAATAATAAAGACGATGGAAACCGGGATGGCTTTACATTAAGCAGTTTTGCTAATAATATAGGTTTCTTTGAAATTTTCCAAACGATTTATGATATCGGCTGCTGAATATGATATTTGATACCCATTTGATTACAAGGCCTGTTTCCGCTGAATTTATTGAGCGGTTAATGGAAATTTACGCCGCCATGGATGAGGCGTATCAGCGTGTGGCAAGCCATTACAGTTTTAGCTGTGGCGGGTGTCGAAATAATTGTTGCCAGAGTCAGTTTTACCATCACACGGTTATTGAGCACGCCTATCTGCTAAAAGGACTAAAGACGCTGACGATTAAAAAACAGCGGGAGATAAAATCGCGGGCAAAGAATGTCGTTGATCAAACATCAGAAGGTAACGTCGGAAAAGAAGCCGTCCGGCTGATGTGTCCGCTTAATTTTGATCAACTTTGTATTCTGTATCCTTATCGTCCGATGATCTGCCGGCTGCACGGCATACCCCATGAA
Organism: Desulfobacterales bacterium; assembly: GCA_037388985.1. Classification (GTDB taxonomy): domain Bacteria; phylum Desulfobacterota; class Desulfobacteria; order Desulfobacterales; family JAHEIW01; genus JAHEIW01. The sequence continues at coordinate 6,946 of JARRJQ010000017.1, forward strand.
CTGAAAAAACCCGGCCAAGGCACGCTATTTGGACCTGGATGCGAAACCTTTAGTTATCAATGCAACCTTAAACGCTATATCCGCTTTGATCGCACTTCGTTTTATCGCGAGTTGGCCATGCTTGAGCAGGAAGTCAGGCAGGCCATGGGTTTTGCCGGGGAAATCAGGATGACCGTTTCGGAAATGATTCTCATGGACGCATAGGGCAGAGCGCATAAGACAGAGGGTTGGCATCAAATACCCAGCGCTACCGCGTAGCGTTGTTTCCATTTCCAGATCCCACTGTTGCTGATTATAGGAGCCGTGTACAGCTGGCCATCCGCCGCGTTCGATGTTGTTGATTAAAATAATCAGCCGGCCGAAGCGTTGGCCAGTCTTTTCGATCATGCTGAGTATTGCCGCAGTCTTGAGCAGATTGATCCTTAAAATAAGATACTCCTGACCGCTTATTTTAAAATCCTTTTTCAATGTTTCCAGTTCTTCTGCCCAGTCAAAATAATTAAGGACCACTTTCGCCCCGGCAATTGCCAACCCTAGTGCAATTTCCTTTCCGATTGCCTTGATCGCTCCGAGAACAAGGTCCACGCTTTCTTTGAGTTCCATAAATTCTTCAATGGATTTTGGGTTTCACTATGTCATTTCGCCGCCAGCTGTTATATCTAACAAATCCTTGAACCGTTGAACCTGGAATCCAGATCATCCAGCATGCGATCTCTCGTAGCTGGTTTTGACCGAGTGCCAAACGAATTCTGAACAGAGATTTTTTTAATCAATTTGCACGCCAATACGATATAGGCTATCAACTTTCTCCAATAAATACCGCTAGTAGAGAAGTTACGAACATTATCTCATAACTGCCTGAAATTTTAATTTTTACAGGTGCAAAAACGCTTGACAAGTAAAATCTTGAATGATATGTTCTTTCATTTGTAAGCTACATATCATATTGATTTTAAAGGAAATATTAATTTACCCGCGCTGGGTAAAACTGTCGCGCAAACTCGAATATTAACCGATGGGTATCGGTTCGTTGATAAATGACCCAGAAAATATAAATCCAGTAATATGAAGGGAGGTGCAAACGCTTAATTTTTGAAAGTTTTTTAAATGTGAAGTGATAATTCCAATAATTTAGCGAATTCATTTAGGAGGTATGGTATATGCCAAGCTTTGTAATTGAAGAAAAATGCGATGGGTGCAAAGGCGGTGACAAGACCGCCTGTATGTACATTTGCCCTAACGATCTCATGGTGTTAGATGAAGAGCGCATGAAAGCTTATAACACAGAGCCGGATATGTGCTGGGAGTGCTATAATTGTGTGAAAATCTGTCCGACCCAGGCCATAGAGGTTAGGGGTTATGCCGACTTTACACCGTTAGGAGCCAGTGTTTTACCCATGAGGGGAACCGAAGACATCATGTGGACGGTTAAGTTTAGAGGCGGCACGGTTAAACGATTCAAATTCCCCATCCGAACCACAGCCGAAGGTACGGCTCCGCCTGATGGCGGGTTCGGTGTTGGGCCGGCCAGCCTCGATGATCAACTCCTGTTCACGGAGCCGGCATCCTTGAAAGCGGATAAACTTTGGACAATCGGAGACTAAAGGAGGTTATGAACAATGCAAGAATTCAAGACCGTCGAGGTTACCACTGATTTGTTGATTATCGGTCCGGGAATGTCCGGATCGGGTGCTTGCGTGGAGGGTGCTCATTGGGCAAAAGAAAATAATGTAAAGATCACCGTGGTGGATAAGGCCGCTATGGAGCGAAGCGGTGCTGTGGGAATGGGTCTTTCGGCCATTAATCAATACCAGGGTGAAAATACTCCCGTCGACTACCTCAGCTATGTCCGCCAAGACCTCATGGGTCTTTGCCGAGACGATCTGGTCATGGACATTTCCAGACACGTCAACGGAACGGTCAACATGTTTGAGGGATACGGGCTTCCGATTTGGAAAGATGCAGACGGGAACTATGTCCATGAAGGCCGGTGGCAGCTGATGATCAATGGCGAATCTTACAAGGCCATCGTCGCTGAGGCCGGCAAAAACGCCGTGGGTATGGATAATATCATTGAACGCGTCTTTATCGCTCGCCTTTTGATGGACAAAAACGATAAGAACAGAGTGGCCGGCGCCGTTGGTTTCAGTGTGCGAGACCCCGAAATTTATGTATTTAAGTTCAAGGCCTGTATCGTCTGCGCCGGCGGTGCCGTCCACGTCTTCAGACCGCGGTCAACCGGCGAAGGCCTGGGCAGAGCCTGGTATCCGCCATGGAATGCAGGATCCAGTTCCTATCTGACCACTACGGCCGGCGCCGAGATGACCTCCCAGGAGGTCGTCTTTATCCCGGCGAGATTCAAGGATGGCTATGGTCCGGTTGGGGCATGGTTCCTTTTGTTCAAGGCGGCAGCGACTTCAGCCACCGGCTTCAATTATATGGCCGAAGGGTTATCCGAGGGGGGCGAACTCCATAACTGGCCACCCTATGGGAAAGTTAAGCCGATTCCCACTTGCCTCAGGAACCATCTGATGATGATTGAAATGTTCAGAAAAGGCCAAGGCCCCATCCTGATGCATACCGACAAGGCGATTGCCAAAATTGCCGAACAGACTCCTGATGAAAAGACCTATAAGAAGGAGTTAAAGAAGCTCGAGGCCGAAGCTTGGGAGGATTTTCTCGACATGACCATCAGCCAGGCGATTCTGTGGGCTTCAAAGGATGTCTTTCCCGAGAAAGGACCGTCCGAGATCATGCCGTCCGAGCCGTATTTTATCGGATCGCATTCCGGTGCTTCCGGGGCATGGTGCAGCGGCCCCGAAGATCTCCAAACCGCTGAATCCAAGAAAGAGTATTTCTGGGGTTACAACCGGATGACCACCGTCAAAGGCCTGTTTACAGCCGGCGACGGCGTCGGGGTCTCGAGCCACAAGTTCTCTTCCGGTTCTTTTACCGAAGGGCGCATTGCTGCCAAAGCGGCCGTAAAGTTTTGTGTGGAGAACCCTGAAATGCCTGAAGTTGATCAGGCACAGGTGGACAAGCTCAAGGAAGAGATCCTACGCCCGCTCAAGCACTATGAAGAGCATAAAAGCTATACCACCCTGGGGACGACCAACAAGAAATATGATCTGCCGGTGGAGGAGGTCAATCCGAATTACATTACACCCAAAATGGCTATATTCCGCCTCAATAAGCTTATGGATGAATATGTGGCCGGCTGGGGTTCCCAGTATAATTGCAGTGCCATCACGCTGAATATCGCGCTGGATCTGCTGAAACTCCTCAAGGAGGATCTATCCAAACTCGCTGCTCGAAATCTGCACGAACTGATGCGCTGCTGGGAAAACGTTCACCGGACACAGATTGCCGAGGCCCATACACGGCATAAACTGTTCCGCGAGGAAACCAGATGGCCCGGGTATTACTACCGTTCGGATTTTCCAAAGATGGATGAGGATAAATGGGGAAAGGTATTCGTAAACTCTGTTTACGATGCCGAAAAGGATGAATTCAAAATGCTAACAAGACCCATCATCCATCTCGTGGATATCAAAGAAGTAGTGGGTATGTAGTTTATAAAGTTTAGTGGTCGTTGCCCTCCGGCGCCGCGCTGCGCCGCCGGAGGGCTTTCATAAACATCTTCCAGAGGCAGCCGCATGAGCTTGGCAATCGTATGCGGCTGCTTTTTTTATAAGCCTTCTAAACAACCCAATTTTAAATTGCTGGCAATCCTCACGTTTCTCAGGCCTGCAGGTCTTAGGGGTTAGTTCGGGGGGTGAATGGTTTATTTTTCTGGTAAAAAGGCCGGAAAGCATGACGCGAAAAGAGGAAAGATACAATCAGAAATGGTATGACGAGGGCTACGAAAAAGGGCGCCGGTTCGCTCGCCACGAGGCTGATTATGATGAATTGGCTGCTGTTTATCGAGCCGAGGGGATTCCGGAAAATTGGGATATATATCGTGCTGAAATCTTAAATCAACACCTGGGGGACAAGGATTTTGATTTTAAGGCTTATGCCGCCGGTTTTGCCCGAGCATGCATCGAATTTTTCGAGAAAATATAGCGCGGGTCGTAAAATTATCTAAGCAGAAGAGATAAAATTATGGGTGATTCCAATAAATTGCAATTTGATACGATGTCGGAGGCGGAGTTTGAGCTGGTTATAAAACTCCTTCAGGGGGGTGATCCGGATGTTATCGCTTCAGAAGCCGGAATCACCAAGAAAAAACTTTTTCAGATGCGGGATGATTTATTTGCTCAAGCTGAATGGGAAAGGGCAAAATTGGTCGATGGGGCGCCGAGAAAAGTCGGCAGAAATGAGCCCTGTCCTTGCGGTTCCGGGAAAAAATATAAAAATTGCTGTTTGATGCAACATCAGGCGGCCGGGCAGGCAAAAGATGCGGCTGAGGCAGAAGATCTCCGGGCCAAGGAAAAGCAGCAAGAGCAACTCATCAAAAGCATTGACAAGGCCTTTGGCCTGCTTAGTTCCCGGCATTATGCCGAAGCGGTTCGCTTTGCGTCAAAGCTGATCAAGCGTTACCCCAATGAGGACAGGCTGCATGATATCGTGGCGAGCAGTCATTTATACGCCGGTGAGTGCGATGCGGCCATCGGGATTTGCAGGCGCAGACTGAAAGTTGCCGAGTCGGAAAAGTCCTATTTTATCAAACACGGGCGTTATCGGGATGCAGAAATAGATAAGCCCGCTTTATCCTATTACTATCCTCCCCTGACCTGGCTGCAGAAATATTGGATCGCCCTGAAGGCCAAAGATTATCAGGCTCTGTATCCTAAAGTTGAAAACCCGCAAATTATCAAGCTGGTAAAGACGCTTCAAACTGCAGATGATCCGAATCGGTTTTCGCAAAAGCATTCCCAGGGCCTTGAACTGCGAAAGAAGGCGCTGGAGGAAACGCTGGATCAGCTTCAGACCATCGGCCCCGAGATTATACCATATCTCTTGCCGTTGGCCTGTAAATATTCCTGGGCGGGTATTTTTGTGCCTGAAATTCTTTCTGCCTACAAAACCGATCTTGCCGTAGGCGCCCTGATTGACATATCGATGTTCGGCTTTGCCTATGCATCCGGGGCCAGCCTCCATTATTTGGAAAAACTGGGAGAAGCAGTCATACCGTTTATCGAGGAGGCTTTTGCCCGGGATAATGCATTTGATGCCATCAAAACCGGCATCGTATCGGTGCTCGGAAATATTCGAGTCCCCGCTTCCTATGAGCTGCTTTTGCACCTGCTTGAGCACGAGAATTCTCATATTGTCAATTGGGCGGGAGATGCACTCGGAAAATTTAATAACATCCAGGCCCTGCCTGCGATGGTTGCTGCAAATGAAAGAATCGGGGGCGAGAAGATGATTGATGAGGCGATCCAGAAATTAAGGGACCTGGTGGAAGATATGCCTTCGGGGGATAACGCTTAACCGGAGACAAATTTGGGAACACGGGGCAGTTATCCGCTTTCACTGGTAAGTTTGACTTTGAATCCGGAAAACTGGGGCGATTTGCTGATGTAACGTTTGACCAGATCGAGGGTGGCTTCATTATCACAGACGATTTGGTGACAATAACACTTTCGGTCGCATTCGTGACAGTAGTAATCTTCATCGAGGAGATTGCCACAGGCGCAATGAGGTTTCATGACGAGCGAACCATTTTCCAGGGTCGCTTGATAGTGGTCGCTGGGAAGGTTATCTTTTTCTACAATTTTGGTCATGAGCGATCCTTTCTTCGAAGATACGTTCGAGCACACCTACACATACAAGTTGCGCTCGGTGATTTCAAGTTGATTTTTTGAGGCTTTCGTGATGTGAAAGTCATATTATTTACGGACAGGCAATTTTAAAAAGGAACCAAAGACATGCCAGACAAGAAAGCAGCGCTGTGCCCGCATTGCGGGCAAGCGATGAAACGATGGAGGGTTCCCCTCAACTCTACTTGGCCCAATGAATTTTTTTACGTTTGTTTCAACGACGACTGTCCTTATTTTGTTCAAGGTTGGGAACAGATGTGGCAACAACAGGCAACCCGGGCATCGTATCGCTGCCGGCTAGACCCTGACACGGGCAAATGTGCACCCATACCGGTATGGTCCTATGACGCCCTAAAAGATGGTATTATGGACTAGGTTTGATTCTTGGGCATGGACATCGCTGCTAAACAGAAGCGTTTTTTCCCCGAAGAGGGCGAATTTGAGCCATTGAAAGGCAAACCGCAACAGTTCGATGTCGTCTGTTCTGATCCGATTGAGAACATCTTGGGCGATGTCAAACCTATTCAGAAATGTCGTTTCAAATACAAAGCGCCTGAAGTCATCCAGGCAGTAGCAGGCCATATAATACATCTGTAACTTCTGTTCAGATAGCTTTTTAATCATTTTTCCCCGACGGCCGGCTGTCATGTCTATGAAAATGTCGTTGATGGCATTATATTTTTCCAGACCCTGATCCGCGATCCATTCTTGAACCGTCCACTCCCGCTCTTTATTCAACCCCAGGCAGTGAGATTCTTTTACGATAAAGTAATATTCTGCCGTCTTGTGTCCTTGGTGAATCTGGGAGGCCGCCCGTCCCAGGGGATAGAGACGACAGGCACTGGGCCGATGTTCATAGACAACGCAACCTTCCGGGCTGACAAATGGACAGCGGCGCATTTCATCGTCGTTCATCCTAAGTTTGACAAGCGGGATTCCGTAATTTTGATCGACATCAACGGTGGTGCGGGTTTTTAAGAATGCTTCGGACGAGAGGTTCAGCCTGGTTCTGAGTTGAAGTACATCGTAAGGCGTCAGGACGAGATTCAGATCGGCACAACATCGGGTAAAGCAGGGTAAGGATTTGTCGCAGACAAAGCGAAATCGCTGATCCAGTAAGGGTTGCATCAATGCCTGATCAATCATTTACCCCCGCGCTCCTGCTTTTTGGCCTCGATCACATCCGCTTTTACCTTGAGCACATGCTGTCCGAGCAGACCGTATTCGAGCCATTTCATCGCGAATTTATACAGCTCAACTTCATCCTGTTTTATTTTTTCGACGGTTTCCGGGTCCACCTCGAAGAGCTTCAAAAACTTGCTTTCAAATACGAAACGCTTGAAACGATCCAGGTCATAACTGGCCATGTAAAACATTTCCTGGATTTTTTTGTTGGTTATTTTTTTGTCCGCTAGCAGGGGGCTCATCATGATCTTTTTGAAAATTTTTTCCATTTCGCGATAGATCGTGATACCCTGGCTTTCTTTCCAATCTGCTACCGTTGAAGTTTGGTCCTGACGTAGTCCCAGGCAAAATGGAATATCCATGATCGAGTAATATTCTTTTTGTGCCTTTTCAGTTGCTTTGGTGCTTTCAGGCTGAAGCGGGTATATGCGACAGGACCACGGCCGGTTCTCGTAAATCGTACACCCCTTCGGGGTGACGAAAGGACAGTTCTTCTCCTGGGTATCTGTCATTTTCAGCATCACCAACGGCAACCCCATGTCGCCCTGGACGGTCAGGGTATACTTTTTTAAAAACTGTTCGGAAGTCATTTTAAGCGCATTTTTCATGCGAATAATGTCATAGGGGGAAAGAAATATCGAAATGTCACGACAGCAACGTGTAAAGCAGCTCAGTGA
>JARRJQ010000018.1:0-16889 GCA_037388985.1 Desulfobacterales bacterium
GGCCGCATCCAGGTTGATCTTCGGTTGCAGGATCAGGGTCCCGCCCACCAGAAGCGTCGCCAGGCCGCAGGTCTGGCCCAGGATGTGAAACAGGGGCGCATTGCCCAGGACCACATTTTTTTCAGGCGGAAACAGCGATTTGCTGATGGTGATCTGCTCCAGGGCTGAAACCAGAAACAGGTTATGGGTAAACGGCACCCCTTTGGGGAATTTCGTGGTGCCTCCGGTGTAAAGGATTTCAGCAATTTCATCACCGCCGGGTTCGACAGCCGGCTGATTTTGCGGTGATTTCCGGTATCGGGCCAGCAGCTTGCGGAAGGAGAAGGTGTTTTCGTCCAGGGCAATTTTTCCCCGGGGGATGACATCGAACAGATAGCCGAAGCCGCGTTTCCACCAGGGCAGCAGATCGGCCATTTTGGTGACGATCACCTTTTTGAGCTGCGTTTCCGGCAGCACGCTGGTGACATAGCCGAAATTGGTGTCGGCACAGACAATGGCCTCGGCCCCGCTGTCGTTGGCGATATACCTGAGATCGTGGGGCGTGTAGATCGGTGTGATCGGCACACAGACACCGCCCATTTTTTGGATCCCCAGCCAGGCCACCACCCACTGGATGCTGTTGGGGATATAAATCATGATCTTCTGCCCGGCTGTCAGGCCGGCATGACTGAGACCGGCGGCAAAGCTCTCCGCCATGTCTTTAACCCGACGGTAGGAAAACTGCGTACCCAGATAAACGACAGCCGTATCGTTTTTTCTCCGGCCGGCGGTCTCGGCAAAAGCTGAAAAAATATTTTGTGCGGTATTTTTGTTCATATGCGAAGGTCAGATCCCAAAATAAGCGGATTTTATTTCCGGATTGTCCATTAACTCTTTGCCGGTACCCGTTAAGGTCAACATTCCGTTTTCAACCACATAGCCTCTGTCGATCATCGGCAGCACCGCCGGTGTTTTCTTTGAGCCGAACAACCGCCCCCACCACCACCTGCTGCATCATGGGGCTCAACCCGAGCAGCGGCTCATCCAGCAACAGGAGTTTCGGCCTGACGATCAGGGCCATGCCGATGGCGAGCATTTGTTGTTCCCCGCCGCTTAAAAATCCGGCTTTGCGGGTTTTCAATTTGGTGAGAGCAGGAAACAGGTCAAAAACATTTGATATGGATTCAAGTACTTCTGGGCGTTTCTTCAAGTATCCTGCGATCTTTAAATTCTCCAGCACGCTGCTCTCCGGGAAAATCGGGTGGCGTTCCCGGCAAAGCACAATGCCCATTTTTACCCGGTCATCGGGGCTGGTTTCGATGATGTTTTCGCCGTTAAAAAGGATATTTCCGTAAACGGTAATGCGTTCTCCGCCCCGGCGCTTTTCCTTGATACGCATGTCGATGATCAGACCGGAGAGTGAATTCATCAGGGTGGTTTTGCCAGCGCTGTTTGAACCGATCACACCGACGATTTCACCTTCATTGACTTCGATGTTTAAGTCATTGATGGCCAGCGCATTCTCAAAGAAAACCATCAGGTTTTTAACTTCCAGCATTTTCGAATCCTCAATCCAGCGACAACAAAAAAATTGGACCTTTAATATTTAGTCAAAAGCGTTTCGTGTGTCAGCGGTTCAGAAGTAGGGCGGGCCTCTGTGCCCGCCGTTCAGAGGTCGGCACCCGTCTTCGCCGAGGCTTCCGTCTTCGTTAAAACTACGACGGGACAGGTCGTCGCGCCAAGCGGAGGCCGATCCTTTTTAAGGTTACTATGAGCTATCAGCTATGAGCTATTTATGCTTCAGCGCCTAAATAAGCCTTCTTGACCGCATCGCTATCCATGACCTCGTCTGCATTTCCCTCGGCGATTTTTTCACCGTAATTTAAGACGATGATGCGATCGGCGATTCTGAAGAGCTCCTTCAAACGGTGCTCGATCATAATAATCGTTTTGCCTTCCAGCCTCAGTTTTTCGATGATAGGGACGATACTGGCCACTTCAGCCAGGCTAAGGCCTGAAAAAAGCTCATCCAGGATCATCAAATCCGGCTGCAGCGCAATGGCTTTTGCCAATTCCAGCCGTTTCAGATAGCCCTGGGGCAACACACTGGCGCTTTTGTATGCCACAAAGGCATCGCGTTCAAAACCCACTTCTTCCAGGAGGTCCAGGGCGACTGCATCCCGATCGCCGTATTTTCCGCCCACCATTTTTTTAACCCGCGGTGAATACAACGGTATGATCATATTTTTATAGGCCGGCAGCTGATAGAAGGGTTTGACCATCTGGAAGGTGCGCGCGATCCCCATTTGAATAATCTTATGGGGAGGCATCCCGCTGATATTCTTTCCGCGGTAAATGATTTCACCCTCGGTGGGTTTGACAAAACCGGTAATCAGGTTTACGGCTGTTGTTTTTCCCGATCCGTTGGGGCCGATCAATCCTAGAAGTTCTCCCCGGGCGAGGTTGAAGCTCAAATCTTGAATGGCCCGGACTCCCCCGAAATTTTTAGACAGGCTGTTTATGCTGAGCAACGGGGATGCATTCATGCCTAAACCTCCACCCAGCGTTCAAACTGGTGATATTTGCGCTGAATATAATGGAAGATGCCTTCCGGTAGGGCAACAATGAAGACGACCAGAAACAACCCGTAAATAACAATACGCAGTCCACCGATTCCGCGCAATATTTCCGAAAGGGGAACCAGAATAAACGCGCCGAGTGTTGCACCTGCCAGGGTTCCCGACCCGCCGACAACTGCAGCCGCAATGGGCAGGATGGAATAATCCAGAGCAAACACCGGCATGCCTACAAACATGTACACATGGGTCATAAATGCACCGGCAAAAGCCCCAATGCTACTGGCAATAAATAGCGCCTGAGCCTTAAACCAGTATATATTGATGCCCGCGTTCATCACGGATCGATCGTTGTCATTGATTCCCTTCAATACCAACCCGTAATCTGATCCCATCAATCGCCGAAAGCCGAAAAGGGCACCCAATAGCGCTCCGATAATCACGTAAATTTCCAACCATTTTGAGGGCAGGGGTGTAATGCCGCTCAATCCTTCGGTACCCCCGAAGATCTTGGTGGCCTCGATTATCCGTACCAGCATCAACGGGATGATGAGTGTCACCATCGCAAAGTAAATTCCTCTCAGCCGCAGTACCGAAAGCAGGACAATCGTACAGATTAATCCGCCCAGTATGGAAGCAAGGGGAATAGTTAAAAACGGCGGCAGGCCGAAATAGTGATTCAAAACACCGCCCGCATAAGCACCCATTCCGAAAAAAAGTGCCTGTCCCAGGGATATCATGCCGCTTTGTTCCAAGATATCCCAGCTAATAGCCAGCAGCGCGAAGACCGCCACATTGAGCAGCACCCGTTGCCAATAAATGCTCAGTACCAATGGCAACACCAGGCAGCCGACAATAGGTATTAACCTCGGCGCGGCCAGATAGAGCATTTCTCGCCAGGAGCAAAGTGTGAAGATATCGCCGGATCTGGCTTTAATCCCTCGATCGATGCGTTCTTTGCGCCTTTGTTTAAAATTCCTTGAATTTAATTCCGCATTTCGCATTCCCCGAGATTCAACTTCCTTCCTTTATATCCGTTCTTCCAGCTCTTTTTGTTTGCCGAATAGACCGGAGGGCTTAATGGTTAGTACGATCAGTATTGCAGCTAAACTGACAATCATCGTCCAATGGGATCCGATATAACTGTCTGTAAACCTTTCGGCAAAGCCGATGACCAAACTGGCGACGATCACGCCGCCGGTGCTGCCAAGGCCACCGATGATACATACCGCTAAAGCCTTGATCAATACCTCATAACCTTCGCTGGGAGCGATGCTGCCCAATGGGATGATAATGGTGGCCGCCACGGCGGCCAGTCCAGCGCCGAAGGACACGCTTAAAGTTGCGATTCGATCCGTGTTTATTCCCAGACTGAGGGCTGTGCGCTCATCCTGGGCAATTCCCCTGAAGGCAAGCCCCAGTGAGGTGTGATGGGTAAAAAACCATAGAAAAATGACGAGGGCCACACCGATGATTACGATCAGAATGCGTTGCATATCCACGTAAGCTCCGAAGATCATAAAGCTATTATCGATAAAAACAGGCAAAGTGTATTCAAACCCTACAAAACCCAAATACTGAAACAATTCCAGTATAGCCAGACCGATACCAAAAGTTGCAATCACCTCAGAAAGCGCCTGGCCCCGCACGCGTTGCAACACGAATCGATACATCAACGCTCCCAAAAGGGTAGTTACTAAAATGGATAGGATTGCTGAGAGAAAAAACGGAAGGCCGATTAGATTTAGTAGCATCCAGCTCAGATAGGCGGAAAATACGTATAAAGCGCCGTAAGCGAAATTGGCTACCCCGCTGATGCCAAAAGTTAAATTAAAACCGATCGCCATTAACGCCAGGATAGCGCTGTTGATGACCGCATACACCATTGTGCCGATAAGCATATTCGAGGGTCCATTTCCAACTAGCAGACAATAAATCTAATCAAACTTCAATTTATCAGGATCCTGTCAAAAACCGCAAAAATAGAAAAAGGGATTTTGGAATATTGGAGTGATAGAAAATTAGAAAATGCAGTATTTATAAAAGCGAATTCTGATAATGCGAATCCAGCTTGAACGCTTTTCCTTCGGTCAAATTGGTGAAATCAACAACTCCAATATTCCATTGTTCCCCTTATTCAATATGGCTTATAACGAATGCGAATTACAGGTCAGAAATCGATTGCCCAAACTTTTGAACGCTATTTCATCGACTTCAAACCTTTAGGCAAGTCGATTTTTCCAGTAGCAAGTGAATCGGGAAAAACTATTTTACGTTTGCCATCTTCCGTCCATTGGATAACAGCACCGACTGCCTCCTGCTGAGGATTGACACCATAGACAACCTGATTGCTCTCGTTAAAGCGGGTCCGTCCGATTACACCCATGCGATCTGTTTTTTTCAATTCTGCCACTATTGCATCGGGGTCGAGGCTGCCAGCGCGCTCAATGGCTTCAGCCAATAAATACACCGATTCATAAGCTGGTGACACACCATGGCCTGATTGAATTGGGGTGCCGAATGTTTGCTGATACTTGTTGAAAAAGCTAACGGATTTAGGCACCTTCGCAGAAGCAATCGAATTTCCAATTTCAAAGATGCAATTCATTCCGCCGCCGATTTTGCCATCAAAAGTCTTCCAGGCCTTGGATCCGGCCAGCGGGGAGATAAAACCAAACATAATTGCAGGAACTTTCATTGATTTCCATTGCTTTACAAGAATACCGCTCTGTGGCATATCAAAAATGGGCATAATGACCTGAGCGCCAGCAGCGCGTGCTTTCATCAATCCGGATGAAAAGTCAGCTGTTCCCGTAGGATACGCTTCCATGCCCAATACTTCCCAGCCGGCCTTTTCGAAGTACATTTTTTGCATCGCTCCGGCACCGCCTCTGGCCCAGGCAACATCCTGATGCATGACAAACACTTTGTTAAATCCGAATTGTTTATTGATTAGAGCCATGGCTCCGGCCAGGTACTTGACCAAATAAATACTGTCTAAACAGGATCGAAAAATATATTTGTATTTCTCGGGATCTTCTTTGATCTTCTTTTCAGAGCTGGGACTCATGGCGATCGTCCCCACCATCGGCACTTTATATTTGGCAATGATATCCATCCCCGCTATTAATGCCTCTGAACGAAATGGGCCAACCACAATGGCGGTCGGCTTTTCTTCCAGTATATTTTTTTCAAGTCCAAGTAACGCCTCGGGAACGGGTACACCGGGTGCTGCATCACGGAGGTCGGAAGCGGCTACTTTTAATAATCTTTTTGTGCCACCGACATTAACTCCGCCTTTGGCATTAATCTCACTGACGGCGATTTGGACCGCCTTATGAGCTTCTTTGCCTTCCAGAAAACCTAATGAGGTGGGCACTCCGATAACGATCGGCTCGGCCGCAAAGACAGTCGGTGCAGCTATCACAAATGTAAATACCGCGATTAACGCCAAGCAAAGAAAGCATTTTTCTCTATTCATAAGTTACCTCCTTTTTTGTAAGTCCCCCAAATGAGTCCGGGAGAAGGCGAGTTAATAAGTGCCGCTTGAAACGATGATAGGGGTTTTGCTGCCCTAAACTATCGGTAACAATGAACCTCTATGACTTTGAGATAAAGTCGTATCTTTCAATAATTTTTAATTACACAGCAAGAAAACAAATAGCAACTATTTTAATCGGCAACATTGGCTAGGATAAGGTGGCTCTAATATTGCTACTGCGTGGTAGCTATCCGAACCATCCCAGGATGTCAAGGAGTTTGTCTTGAAAGGTTTATTCGATGAATCCGGTTCAAAACATTAAAAGAACGGTTCGCATATGGAAATCGCTCGTTTATGCCTTATTATTCGATAGGAACACCACCATTTTCGAATGGGTTTAAATTTTTACTTGCTTTCCCATTTTACCGGATAAAATCGCCAAATTGTTCATTATAATGAACGAGTATAGTTACTGTATTTTCAAGTGAATTAGCCATAATATTTAATAATATATGTATTTTTAAAAAAATTACTTGACAAACAGTTATTTAATAGTAAACTTTTGTTTATAAAGTGTTCAACTGAGTGAACATACTAACTCCGGCAATCAATTTTAAACATAAAAATTTATATACTGAAAAATTGAGGGAATTCGAAAAATGAAAATCAATAAAGTGATGCATGGCCCCCGGGACGGGGAAATTCGCTGCCAGGCGTGTTTTAGCCGATTTAGACCTAAGCCGGGTGCCGGGCGCGCAAAATGCCCGGATTGCGGTATTGAATGGCGGCTTTCCTGGCCGTATCCAAAAACTGCCAAAATCAGAGGACCCGTATGGGATTCGTATCCGGTGCCTCCTGATGAAAAAACATTTCTGGGTGTCTGGAACAATTAATGGGCCCGAGATTCGAATTAAATTTATCGGATCAAACTCAACATTCAAATGGCAATTAAATGAAATATAAGAAAACGCTCTGTTGATATATTCGCTGCGATTTGCAAGACAGGCAGCTGTTCCCTGATGTCCGCAAACAATGATTTTACTCGGTTTCTTTTTTTCAATCCTACCAGCATTCCGAACACAGTGCCAACATGCTCAATTTCTCTGAATAGCGATTTGAGACGGGCCCTTGTGGCATCCTAGCTCCCGTTTTGTAAAGGAAAAATTATGGCCTTAAACCGCAAAATAGCTTACATCGACCTTGATCGGCAAAGCATAAAATTAGAAGCGATTCCATTGGAATGGCGACGGAAATTTATCGGCGGACGCGGGCTGGATGCCTATTTGCTCTATCGCAACACCGCCGGAGGATGTGATCCGCTTGGCGCCGACAATGTGGTCATAGTCAGCGCCGGACTTTTGGTCGGCACACTGGCATCGTCCGGGTCAAGGACCCATATTGCGGCCAAATCGCCGCTGACCAATTTACTGGGTTCAGCAAGCATGGGCGGATTTTTCGCCCCCGAGATGCGCTGGGCGGGTATTGACCATTTTGTCATTCGGGGCAAGGCGAATCGTCCGGTTTACATTTATGCGCATGACGGGGAGATTGAAATCAGAGACGCCAAACACCTCTGGGGCTGTGGGGTCTATGATACCCAGGCGATGATTTGCAAGGAACTGGGCGACGCGGAAACGCAAATTCTGTGTATTGGACCGGCCGGAGAAAACCGGGTGCGCTTTGCCAGTGTGATGAGCGGCCGCAAAGATGCGGCAGCCCGTACCGGCCTGGGAGCTGTGCTAGGCTCAAAAAATTTAAAAGCCATTGCATGCCGCGGAACCATGGAAATCGAGATCAACCAGCCGGAGGAAGCTCTGGAATACAACCAGCAGGCCATCAATCAGGTTATTTCCTCCAAAGCCTCTCAGAATATGCAGCGCTGGGGGACAAACTTTATGTTTGGCATCATCAACACCACCGGTCTGGTGCGCACCCGTAATTTTCAGTATAATCAGCTGCCGAATAGCGAAAATCTCGAAGCTGAAAACCTCGATCAATATTCGATCGGAATGGACGCCTGCTTTGGCTGTCAGGTTCATTGTCGACATCGCTATGTGATTAAGGAGGGTAAGTACTCGGGGACCTATGCTCTGGGACCGGATTTTACATCCCTGGGTGCATTCGGCACCGAGGTGGGCTGCCGTAGTATGGATACCGTGCTAGTCAGCAACCACCTGGTCAACGATTACGGAATAGATACTCTGGAGATTGGCAGCCTGATCGGCTGGGCCATGGAGTTGTATGAGAAAGGTGTCATCACTGATAAGGACACTCTTGGACTGAAACTGGAATGGGGCAATGACGAGGCGGTTGTCGAATTGATCAAACAGGTTGCATTTCGCAAAGGACTTGGCGATATTCTGGCCGAGGGTCCTCTGAGGGCTGCTCAGAAATTTGGTCCTGAAAGCCTGAAATACCTGATGCAGGTGAAGGGAATGAGCAATTTGCACATCGATGCCCGTTCGGCCCCGGCATTGGCCCTTAGCATCGCCGTCTCTTCCCGGGGTGCGGATCATCTGCGGGGAATGCCGGCTATCGATTTGTATAATTTGCCCATGGAAGTGCTGGAGCGGATTTACCGGAATCCAGACGGTTATGATGGCCCCCTGTCTAATTCCTTTACAGAATACGAGGGCAAGTCCCGCATGGTCATGTGGCAAGAGCTGTGTTATATGATGGTGGAAAGCCTGGGCATCTGCAAGTACCACACGGTATTTTTGAGTCCCAACCACCCGGCGTTTGCGGAGTTTTCCAAGTTGATTCAATTGAATACCGGTCTGGAATTCAGCGAAATGGATCTCTGGAACTGCGCCGACCGATGTTACACGATTGAGCGGCTTTTTAATCTACGTGAAGGCATGACCCGTGCAGATGATTGGCTACCGGATCGTTACTTTGATGAATCCACCCCCCTGGGCCTGTCGGGGGTGCGGGGCAAATGCATCGACCGGAAAAAATTTAATGCCCTGATAGATGAATATTACCGATTGCATGAATGGGATCAGAAAGGATTTCCGACGCAGGAACTTTTGAAACGACTCGATATTAGTGATTTAGGGCCACTCAATCGCAATGAGGAATAAACGATGGGCAAAAAAATAATGATTGTTGATCCGGAAAAATGCACGGGTTGCCGGAACTGTGAACTTGTTTGTTCGGTGAGGCACAATGGGGTAAGCAATCCGTCATTGGCCCGTATTCATGTCGTCAAATGGGATAATCCGAGCATTTATATCCCCATGCGCTGCCAGCAATGTGAGGATGCACCCTGCATGGCCGTCTGCCCTAAAGATGCCATTTACCGTAACGAGGAACTGGATAGCGTCAGCATCAATCATGATCTGTGCATCGGCTGTAAGATGTGTGTCGCGGCCTGCCCTTTTGGTGCCATGGGATGGAATCCGAAGCGCGGCCGTGTTTATAAATGCGATCTGTGTCATGGAGATCCGCAATGTGTGCGCTTCTGCGATACGAAAGCCGTCGATTATGTGGAAACCAGCAAACTTTGTAGTGGCCGTATGCGTGAGGCTGCGGAAAATTATGCCGATTTGACACGTCGCTATGCGCGCTAATGATAATCCCGCAAGGGATTATCCGAGCGTTCCCGCACTGTATGCGGTGACTAGAGGAGCGTTTCACTCGAGGACCGCTCCGCTTGAGGCAATCCATATGTTTCTTCTGGCCTCAAGCCCGGCAGGGGCGCCCGTCAAGTCACGTTAAACGTGACGCTCCTCTATCGAAACGACTTTTGTGGGAGGTGTTTATTGAAAGTACAAATAGAATCCCTCGGACTGCCGACTCTTTCCAAAGTAATTGGCCGAAAAACGCAATGGGAAATGGCAGAGGGGACGGTGGCGGACCTGATCAAGAATATTGTGAACAGACATGGCCGGAAGATGCATAAAATACTGCTGGATCAGACCGGTGAACTGGATCTATCGATCCAGATAATGCTCAATGATGAGGGCTTTTTGCCCCGAGACGAGTTTTCGAAGCGTTCTTTAAAAGATGGGGATTCGGTGAAATTTATGCTGCTGGTCGGTGGCGGCTAGGTTTTTGATTCCTAAATGGCCCCTTTTGCCGATGGGCTGCGTTCTCCGCGGAATTGCTTCCTCGACGTACACAAAGTACGCCTCGTCGCAAATTCCTTGTGCGGCCTTGCCCATCAACAAAAGTGACCCATTTATAAATCAAAAACATCAAATCTTAATATATATGAGAATTTTGACTAAAGTTAAAAACGATAAGAAAAATGACATATTTTCGAGTTAACGAGAATTGCAATGGGTGTTTGGCCTGTGTGGAAAATTGTCCTGCTTCTGCATTGAGTTTTGCTGATCGCGATGGATTCCGGACGCTCAAGCATAATATGACCAAATGCGCGCGGTGCGGGCAATGCTGGCGGATCTGTCCGCAGAACGCCATCGAATTTCAACACCTTTTAATCGGTCAATGGGATGAGGTGATCACGCTTGATCTGATTCGTTGTCGGGTGTGCGGTGAGCCGCTTTATTCGCCGACATACCGCCAGAAAGTGGAAAGCAAGCTGAATTCGACCCAAGAAGCACTCTGTGCGAAACATCGCCAAAGTTATGCTGCGGCGAAGTGGCCGCATGGGGTGCCGGAAAATGCAAAGCCAACGTTGGAGGAATAATGATTGTTGGAGATATAAAACCGCTGGATGAAATTGTTTCGGCGATTAGAGAATATAAGCAGGTGCTCATTTTGGGTTGCGGCAGCTGCGTCACGGTTTGTCTGTCAGGCGGCGAAAGAGAGGCTCAACAGCTTAGCCGCGAACTTGATCAGGTGCGGCATTATCAGGGACCCCCGCCAAAATTTGAGGTTGGTTGCATTCTAAGGCAATGCGAACGGGATCTGGTGCTCCAATATCAAGCGATCCCCGCCGGCACCGATGCGGTGTTGTCGCTTGCCTGTGGCGCCGGTGTTCAAACCCTGGCTGATGCATTCGAGCCTATGCCGGTGATTCCTGCACTGAATACGACCTTTCTGGGTGCATCGGATCAAGCTGGAATTTGGACCGAAAAATGCAAAGGCTGCGGAGATTGTATTCTGATCCATACGGGTGGAATCTGTCCGGTGGCGCGTTGCGCCAAGAGCCTTTTCAACGGTCCTTGCGGCGGCTCGAAAGGGGGTTACTGCGAAGTCGACAAGGACATTCCCTGCGCTTGGGCGCAGATCGTGGCCCGGCTCAAGAAAATGAACAAACTCGAATGTTATGAGCAAATTCGTTCTGTTAAAAATTGGCGGCCGGGAGGGGCAACCGGTCCGCGAAAGCGGGCGCGCACGGGGCTGGGAGATGGATCCAGTACGAATCATACCAAAATCCGCTAATGCGGCATTCCTTTTGATCACTCTTATACAAAATATCGAGTTCCGGTTTCAGGGTTCAGGTGTCAGGTTTCAGACCTGCCGATTCTGAAACCTGACACCTGAACCCTGAACACTTATATTGGGAGTGAAATGGAAATAAACGAAATTGAAATACTCTCAGTGGGTGTAGATGTCGGAAGTTCAACGAGCCACCTGGTCTTTTCCAATTTATTGCTGAAAAGAGATGAGCGCTCAGTTTCTCGCCGGTTCAACATTGAGCAAAGAAATATTCTATATGAGGGGAGAATAATCAATACGCCTTTGTTGGATGATGATACGCTTGACATCGATAAATTAACCGGGTTTTTTAAAGATGAGTATAGGCGGGCTGGAATTGATCCTGCTGATATCCAAACAGGTGCGGTTATCCTGACCGGAGAGTCAGCTAAAAAACAAAATGCAAAGCATATCGCAGAATCACTGTCTAATGATGTCGGAAAATTTGTGGCGCCGACAGCCGGACCCAATTTTGAAAGCTTAATTGCTGCAATGGGCTCCGGTGCCATTGCGCGTTCAAAGCTTCACGGCAATACCATCCTATCCTGTGACATCGGCGGTGGGACCTCCAACATGGCGATATCCAGAAATGGCGAGACGATATCGACCAGTTGTATATCGGTGGGCGGGAGACTGCTGGGCGTAAATGCTGAGGGGAAAATTTGGCGGATTGACCAGCCGGCAATGAAATTGATGCGGCATCTCGGATTGAATTATAAAATCGGAGATCAAATCTCAAAAGCGGATTTAGAAAAGATAGCAGGCACTTTTGCTGAAATATTATTTGAGGTGATTACGGGTCCTGCAAAATCTTCTCTGGCCCGGCAGCTCATGCTAACCGATGATCTGGATTTCCCCCCTCAAATTGATGAATATTCCTTTTCGGGGGGGATTGCCGAGTTGATGTATGGGCAGACGGGCAACTTTGATGATATCGGGCAAATTTTGGCGGCTAAAATAAATGCCTTGATACCTGCATTAACTTCGCCGGTTATCGAGCCAAAAAATAAAATTCGGGCTACCGTCATTGGAGCCGGTGCTTACTCCCTATCCATTTCCGGTTCCTCGGGCTTTATGGATCAAAAAATTTCATTTCCGATCAGAAATGTTCCGGTAATTAGAGTGGATATCGATAGTGCAAAATTGAGCATCGAGCGCATCATATCGCAGATAAATACCTCCTTTCGAAGGTTTGATTTAGATGAAGGCGATGATATTGTCGCCTTATACTTTAAGGATCCAGTCCAAGCCTCTTATCCGCAACTGGAATTATTCGCCAAGTCAATTGAGGCAGCACTGCCCCGCACAATTCATAAAAAATTGCCCATTGTTTTGATTTTTGAAACCGATATCGCCTGCAGTGTAGGAAGCGTCATGCGTCGAGAAACGGATTTAAAAACCAATTTGCTGTCACTCGACGAACTTACACTGAAGGAGGGAGATTGGATCGATATTGGTGAGCCGCTGATCGCGGGTCAAGTATTTCCAGTTACTGTCAAATCATTAGTTTTCTACAGCAATTAATCATTGCCGGAAAAACCTGTCTCAAAAAATAGTAGATTGCCCAATCAGGTTTGCCGGTTGCCGGTTTAGCCAGTTAGGCCCGTTCAAAAAGGAATCCTTTCGAATCTTTATTTTTTAACCGGACAAGGGGTTAACGGGCAACGGGCTCAACCATTGATGTTGGGTGCTTTGCGCTTGGGGGAGTGCAGTTGATCTTGGATCCGGCGGCTGATCGTCTGGGCTGCCTTTTGGGTGGCTCGGGTTATCGTCTTCATCTTTTTTTCGTCCAGGCTAGCCTTGAATCCAACGACCCAAATGGCTGATTTTAATTGTCCCAATCCTATCAGCGGCGATGCGACCGCCCTGACACCTAACATATATTCCTCATCATCAATGGCGTAGCCCTTCTGCCTGACCTTATTTAACTCCTGGAAATAGGACTCCGGATCGGTAATTGAATTTTCCGTAAACCGCGGTAATCCCTTTGATTTGACGATCTTTACGGCTTGCGCCTCATCCATGGATGACAGGAAGGCCTTGCCGACAGCCCCGGCAAGCAAGGGTATGGTTGTCCCCACCGGTGCTGTAATTTTAAAATCCTGTCTGGATTCAACAATGTCCAGGACGGTCACATGGTCCCAGTTCAGGATGCCCAGAAAAACCGAGGTCTGGGTATTTTCCATCAACTCTTCCATGACCGGTCTGGCCGAGGTTTTCAGATCAATCTGGGAATAGGCCGAGCGGCCGACTTCAAATAGGGTGAAACCCAGTTTGAACCTTTTCGTGTCCGGAACGCGCATAACAGCGCCCACTTCTTCCAGAGCAGCGGTCATGCCATGGACGGTACTCTTGGCCATTTTGAGGCTTCTGGCCAATTCACTAACCCCCAAGCCGTCTTTGGATGAAGCGATGGCACTGAGGATTGCGAAGGCTTTTTTGACTGAGGGAGCGCCGTAACGTTTCATCATCGTTCGCCATAATAAACTTTTTTATAAGGTTATAATCCGAAGGTGGTGTTTGTCAACACCCATTTCGGTACCCTCTGCAAATGCGGTATCGTCAAAAAACACAGCATTTAAAAGCAAAGACATTGTCCTTGACAATCCGCGCAAATATGCTATGTTTCGTGAGACAACCTGTTCAAAACAATGAACATTTTTGGCTTACCCGACATTTAGCAGACGAAATCTGAATACCAAACTGATCGGAGGAATGACGATTCCCGACCATTAATTACCGATAAACAATCTTTCAATATCCTGCTGATGATGCGCTTTCCGAAGATGACCATCTAATTTTAGGGAGATAATGCAAGATGGATTTATACTCGATTCTGGAAGGCCCTTTACTGTGGATTGTCTTTCTTGTATTTTTTGCCGGCCTTTTGCTCAGGTTCCTGCTTTTTTTATGGGTATTAATAAGAAACAACAGCAGGGGGGTAATCGGGCATATCGTTTTATGGTCGGAGTCCCGATTCGAATGGGAATGGCCAGCCCTGCCGGATGCCTGGACTGATGGGCTGACACTGGTTTTTCTGGCCCTCGCTGCTTATTTTCTGCTGCGACGATTAATTTCAACGCGCATCCGACGGAATTCCTCAATCACCGATATTGTATTGATCATCATTGCGGCGTTGCCATTTTTAACCGGATATTTTCTAACTCACGCCACATTGGCTTCGGTAGCCTTTTTAGGGGACAACATGATCACCATCCATATGCTATTCGGGGAGTTAATGATCTTGATGATCCTTTTCCTTTTTTATAAAGCGCGTCTCAATCGTGATTTATGTACGGGGTGTGCGTCATGTGTCCATCCAAAATTGCCCCACGGAAACCCTCGAGGCCAACGATCATGGAAATTTGCGGATTTTTCAATACGCTCACTTTCAATGCATATGCTGCGGTTCATGCGTCAGTGTCTGCCCGGAAGGGGCTGCGGAATTGCGGCACGAAATAAATGCCAAACGGCTGATTCAGGTATTTTCAAAAAGGCAGATCCGTTCTGTCGAACTGGAAGCCTGCGAGCGTTGCGGCGCCTATTTTGCACCCGAACCTCAGATGGAGCAAATTGGTTTGATCTTTGACAGTGACTGTATAAAATGCTGTCCGAACTGCCGAAAGGCCAAGATGGGGGAACGACTACATCAAATGTCACCGTGGCATAGACATCCGAAAGAATCCGGCGAAACAAACAAAGAGGCTTACCATTAATTGTTATGAATCGGCTCCCTCAATCTGTTTTGGATAAAAGATAGCGCTTGCCCCCGTAGTCATTATGTTCATTATATTGAACGAATAAAGGGCTCTCGTCTGCTATAGCCGGGGTAATTCATTTTTTTGCGCGATCGGTATGCGTAATCCACCATTGGAAAATAATAACTAAATATGTCATTTAAAGATTGGCTGGCGGGTAAGGCATGGCTTTTTTGAATCGCACCATAGATTTTAAGTATATTGAATTTTCGAGATAACAAACTGACTGAGCGGCAAGCTGATCGCTTGCCTCAATAACACAAAACTTCGCTACAAGAAACAAAGGAGAGCATTATGGCAACAGAAAATGAAGACCAATCAACGGCGGAGAGTCTTCGAAAGACCCGGACCTACGGCAAGTTTAGATGCCATAATCCGACTTGCATGGAGCGGATTCAGCCGGAGCGCGGCAAAAAGACTGCGAAATGCCCGACATGCGGAATGGAATACCGGGTCCATTGGGTCAATCCCAATCTACCCCGAATTAGAGGGCCGGTCTGGGATGTAAACCGCAAGTTGGCGGAGGCAAAATTAAAAGAGAAGGGGGTAAAGTAACATGCCGCTAAACAGGAAGATAGCATATATCGATCTCACCACAGGTGATATCCAGACAAAACCGATTCCGCTAGATATTCGAAAGAAGTTTCTGGGCGGCAGGGGTCTAGATGCCTATCTGCTTTATAACCACACCAAAAAGGGATGTGACCCTCTGGGTCCTGAAAACACCCTGATGATCAGTGGCGGTATCCTAGCCGCCACATGTGCATCGGCCACTGCCAGAACCCATGCCATGGCAAAGTCACCGTTAACCGGATTGCTCGGTAGTGCGAATATGGGCGGCTTTTTTGCTCCAGAGCTGGCCTGGGCCGGATTTCATCACCTCGTTATCAAGGGCAAGGCCAAAAATCCCGTTTATATTTATATTCACAATGGAGAAATCCAGATCCGCGATGCCCGCGACATCTGGGGAAGAACCGTTGCGGATACTCAGTGGGCCATCCGGGAAGATCTGGGGGACCAGGAAGTTAAAAGTCTTGTCTGCGGGCCTGCCGGGGAGAATCTGGTCAGATTTGCCAATGTGATGACGGGAATCAAAAATTCAGGCGGTCGTACGGGGATGGGGTGTGTTATGGGCTCGAAGAATCTTAAAGCCGTAGCAGCTCGTGGAACCATGGACATAAAGATTGCCCGTCCGGCTGAAGCGCTTGAGTACAATAAGCGTTTCATCGATCAGATCGTCAGTGCCAAGGTGAATCAAACCCAGGGTGCCCTGGGGACACCTTTTATTTGGGGAGCCACCAATTCCTGGGGAGGCATCCGCTGCCGGAATTTCCAATACAACCAGTGTGAATACGCCGATGACATCGAACCCGAGCGGATCGATGAAATTGCGACAGAAACGATGGGACCTTACCATATGACCGGCTGCTACGGTTGTCAGGTCCATTGCCGGGCCCAGTTTAAGATTCCGGAAGGCCCTTATGCCGGAGTATACGATGAAGGACCGGAATATACCTCCCAGGGCGCTTTCGGAGGCGAAACCGATACGCCCCGGGCGCTGACGGTTCTGGTGGGCAACCACCTGGTCGATAAATACGGCATGGATAACCTCGAAACCGGCAGCCTGATTTCCTGGGCCATGGAACTGTATGAACTGGGTATTATCACCAGCAAACAGACCGATGGACTGGACCTGAGATTCGGCAA
>JARRJQ010000019.1:0-13880 GCA_037388985.1 Desulfobacterales bacterium
ATGGATTCCTTGGGAAACATGGTGGTGGTGTTCCGGCGAATCATAATCTGCACATCCGGCAACTGCATCTCCTGCCTTATTTTATGTATCCATTCCTGATGCTCCTGCGGGATGGTTTTAAGCACCTCGCTCAGCGGCAGTTCTATGGCATCTGTTGCACCGATGCCGCCTTTGAGATCCAGGTACTTGGGCAGAAGCAGATCGACACCATAAGGCTTATCGGTTTGCTTTTTGATCTCGCGGATCGCCTGCTGGAGTTCGTCCACCGTGTAGCCGCTTCCACCCAGCACCCCCAGGCCACCGGCTTCCGAAACAGCGACCACCAGTTCAACCGGCGCCCCGGTTTTTTCGCCGATCAGGGTCGGTCCCATCCCGGCGCTTATAATCGGATATTCAATTCCCAACATATTGCAGAGCTTTGTTCTCAACACGCGTTTACCCATGGTCATCTCCTAAATCGAGCGAACTCCAACGTTAATTGTATTCATCAAGGTACAAAGCGATTTCTCTTTTATGAAAATTAATAATTTTTAGAATTGGCTTTGAGAGTGTGGATTATGCCTGAAGGCAAGGCGCAAGCCAGCTCAAAAACGGAGCATACACGATCGTATGTGAGTATTTTGAGCTGGGTTGCAACGCGGTATTCGGGCATAAGACGCACTCTCAAAGCCGATTCTAAAATTTTGTCGGCCAGTTTGCCAGTTTGTGCTCCCCAATGCCCTGCCGGCGCGCATTATAGCTGATCTCTAAGGCCTTGATGATATATGCTCTGGTTTCTTTCGGATCGATCACATCGTGAATAAAGTGCTTTCCGGCAGCCCCGTACGGAGAAGCATCATCCACCAGTTGTTGCATCAGATTTTGCCACTCATCTGATTTCTGATCAGATGCCGATAGTTTGCCGCCGTAAACCACATTGGCCGCGATGGCGGGATCAACAAAACTCATTTCCGCTGACGGCCACGCCACCAGAAAATCGGTAGCGCAACCCGTGCCGCACATATTCCAAAAAGCCATTCCGTAAGTTTTTCTCACAATAATCGAGATCTTGGGAACGCTCAGCAAGCCCAGGGCGTTCATATAATTCATCACTTTGGCTGCCACCCGTTTGCGTTCGGCCGCCTTGCCCACCATGAACCCCGGAATATCGTGAAAAAATAGCAGCGGTATGTTAAATGAATCGCACAGGCACAGAAAAATGATGACTTTATCGATGCCATCCGTATCCATGGCGCCGGCATTAAACATGGGCTGACTGGCCACAATCCCCACAACTTTGCCGTCAACTCGCGCCAGGGCTGTGATCACTGACTTGCCAAAGGTCGGTTTTAGCTCGAACAGGCTGCCTTTATCCACAATACAGCTCAAAATTCGATGCATATCGTAACCACGGTTGCGCTTTTCCGGCAGGACCTCCAGCACACGGTTCATTTCACCACCGGATCCGTCGGGAACCGGTATCGCAGGGGGGCTTTCATCACAGTGCGATGGCATGTAAGCCAGATACTGGCGGATAATCTGGAAGCATTCTTGCTCATTTTCAGCGACGCGGTCCACATTTCCGGTGATTTCCGCATGTACCTGCCAGCCGCCGAGTTCTTCATCGGAAACGGTTTCCCCCAATGCCAGTTCAACCACGCGCGGGCCGGAAACGCCCATGGCACTTCCTTTGACCTGAACCACGAAATCCGAAAGACAGGCCATCCATGTCGGCATACCGTAACATTCCCCCAGGATGGCCGTTACCATAGGGGTTTGTCGCACCCGGCTCATGGCCTTCAGGTAGGTATCAATACCGCCACCGCCAAAGGAGGCAAGTCCGGCGGATCCCATGATGTCCGGCATGCGGGCGCCGCCGGCCTCGCCCAGATAGATCACCGGATAGCCACGCTTCGCGGCAAGCACTTTGATCTCGCCTTCCTTACGTCCGGCTATTCGGCTCGAAGTTGCCGCCAGCACGGTAAAATCGTTTGAAACGACGGCCACCAGGCGCCCGTCGATCCGGCCATAGCCGGCCACTTTACTGTCGGCCGGAGTCCTCTCTTCCATACCGGGGACATCGGAATGATTGAGCATGCCGACTTCCAGGAAGGAGCCCGGGTCCAGCAGGCGATCGATTCTCTCCCGGGCGGTGAGCTTGCCCTGATCATGCTGTTTTTTAATTTTTTCGGGTCCGCCCATTTGGCGGGCCTTGGCCTGACGCTGCTTAAGTTGCTCTAATTCTTTGTCAAACGGCACCTTCTTGTCTCCCTTTCCCCCCCTAAATTCGAAATACGAATGACAATAATTGAAATCCCATCAATAGAAGGTTTATTCTCTGAGTTACAGTGATCAGTTGGTATAGCCGCAGATTCCTCTATTTTCAATAGCCGTATGCATATTTATTATGGCTCTTTACAATTTTTGGATTGATTTGGCAATTAATAAGCCATTATCGTTTTGAGAGCACGCTCGCCACCTTTAACAGATTGCTTTACCACCCTTCACCCATAGGCACCCCTGCATTTTTGATGCGACAATCAAAATAGATTTTTTGAAATCTTGAGTGAATCGTCTGCGTCTCATACAAAGATCCTTACTCCTCCTTTTTGGAGTGGCGTTGTCCCTGTCTTAGCACTCAATTATTTTTAGTGTGACCGGATGGGTTGACTTTAGAGTATGTGCACGAGTATTATCCGGCAACTTAAGATGGCTCTCAAACCATTTCTGCCAAAGGTTTTGAGAGAATCTGTGCTTTCATCAAAGAAAATTCATAGAAGCATACAATCTTTTTTCAGTTAGGGGGTATCCGGATGAGAGCAGTTATCTATGATGAATTCGCAAAGCTACCAACGATTGAAGATGTACCAGACCCGATACCTTCAGAAAATGGTGTTGTCCTGCGGGTCAAAGCAACCGGTCTATGCCGCAGCGACTGGCATGGATGGATGGGGCATGATCCAGATATTAAGCTGCCCCATGTGCCCGGGCATGAAATCGCTGGGGTTATTGAAGCTGTCGGTAAGCATGTTACACGATGGAAAATTGGTGATAGAGTCACCCTGCCATTTGTTTGTGGCTGCGGAGATTGTCCCCAATGTTTGTCAGGAAACCATCAGGTTTGTGACAACCAATTCCAGCCGGGCTTTACCAATTGGGGATCTTTTGCTGAATTTGTGGCGATCAATTATGCCGATATCAATTTGGTAGGTCTGCCAGATGAACTCGATGATGTCACAGCAGCAAGCTTGGGTTGTCGATTTGCAACCTCGTTTCGGGCGATCGTTGACCAGGGAAAAGTCTCCGCGGGACAATGGGTTGCGGTACACGGATGCGGCGGTGTTGGTTTATCTGCAATTATGATTGCAAACGCGCTGGGTGCCAATGTGATTGCAATCGATATTACTGATGAAAAACTTGAGTTCGCCCGGTCAGTTGGCGCATTTGCAACCGTAAACGCTGTGCAATCAAATGATGTAATCGAAACGGTAAGAAGTATTTGCCAAGGCGGTGCCCATGTATCTATTGATGCACTTGGCAGCCCAATCACCTGTTTCAACTCCATCGCCAATTTAAGAAAACGCGGAAAGCATGTTCAGGTTGGACTGGTGCTGGCAGATCACTGCCACCCTCTCATCCCCATGGATAAAGTAATCGCCAATGAACTGGTAATTCTGGGCAGTCACGGCATCCAGGCGTATAAATATCCAATGCTGCTGGAAATGATTAAATCGGGGAAGTTACATCCTGAAAAATTGATTGGGAAAACGATCAGTTTGGATGAATCAGCAAAAGAACTCGCCAATATGAATAATTTTGCGATTATAGGGGTAACGGTCATCAACAGATTTTAGCTTTATCAAATACAAGAAGCCCGTAAAGCTGCTAAGAGCGAAGACTGGTCCGCCCGGAGCCTTGAACTGCCTGTCCGGCGAAGCTCGCAGGAGCGAAGACGGATCATTCTCCGACCTGAATTGCGTGCCCGAGCGCGGCTCGTCAAAGCAAAGACCCATGGTTTCCCGGCTTAAGCTGTCAAAAATGCAGATGCATCGCTTGTCATGCATCCCGCGTCTGTTAATTCTTCAAAAATACTGTTTTGACCCCATTGTCAACTCGCTTAGATGGTCTTACTTCTTTCTAATATGCCTGTTACAACTATAAATTAGCTAAGGGAGGAAACAATTAATGAAAATGCGTAAGCTCGGCAATTCCGGATTGGAAGTTGCACCATTGGCATTTGGTGGCAATGTCTTCGGCTGGACCGCTGATGAGCCCACTTCGTTTGCACTGCTCGATGCATTTGTTGCGGCCGGATTTAATCTGATTGATACAGCGGACGTCTATTCACGGTGGGTTCAAGGTCACAAAGGTGGTGAATCGGAAACGATTATCGGTAAATGGCTGAAGCGTAGCGGCAACCGCGCAAAGGTCGTCATCGCCACCAAGGTTGGAAAGGAAATGGGAGAAAACAAAAAGGGCCTTTCTAAAAGCTATATAATGCAGGCGGTGGAGGAGTCACTGAGGCGTTTGCAGACAGACTATATTGATTTGTATCAGTCACACGACGATGATTCAGAGACCCCTCTGGAAGAAACCCTGCAAGCCTATGCGCAATTGATTAAACAGGGAAAGATCAGGGCTATCGGTGCGTCCAATTACAGTGCCCAGCGTCTTGCAGAGTCCCTGAAGGTCAGCGAACAAACCGGTCTGCCCCGCTACGAGAGTTTGCAGCCGTTATTCAACCTCTATGATCGGGCCGATTATGAGAAAGAGCTTGAACCGCTTTGCAGGGAAAAGGGGTTAGGCGTCATCAATTACTTTTCCCTGGCCAGCGGGTTTCTCACCGGCAAGTATCGGTCCGATGACGACCTGGCAAAACGTGCTCGCGCCGGCTTTGTCAAGAAATATCTCAACGAACGGGGTTTCCGTATCCTCGAGACCTTGGACAGGGTGGCGCAACAATACAATATGACGCCCACAAAAGTTGCGCTCGCCTGGCTGATCTCGCATCCGAGCATTACGGCCCCGATTGCCAGCGCCACAAATCTTGAGCAATTAAAGGAATTGATTGAAGCGACAACGATTGAGCTGGATTCCTCTGCGATTGATTTATTGAATCAAGCCAGCGCCTGACGGTCTCAGGCGAAATCATCGCCCATAAACAGCTTATAAACAGAAGGTTGAAACCATCATATATCTGTCGCGTAAAGCATCCAATACCTGTGTTCGGATTCGACTCCCTGCTGCCCTAATTGACACCACCGGTAAAATCGAGCTAAAATAATCATTAACAAAAGGGCAAGCTTTAAAAAACAAGCATCCCGGTGCCGTCCCAATAGATCCGTAAAATTTAAAAACTGTGAAACCCCGGGAGAAATTTTATCAAATCTGTAGATGGACCAATTTTTCGACATCTCTGGTGAATTTTAAATCTAAGATTCAATTTTTAATTAAATCATGCAAAAGAAAAATCTAAATTTTCTAGTGTTGTTATCTCTTGTAAGCTTCTTTGGCCTTTATGGTTGCGCAGCTGCTGTCATTGGGATGGGTGCCGCCGCCGGCACCGCCGGTGCCTTCTCCTATTTTACCGGTAAGCTGACAAAAACGTATGAATCGGAATATCATGACACCGTTAGAGCCAGCAGCGCTACGTTGCAAAAATTAAAAATCCCGATAGTTGAAACCATCGCAGATGAGTTAAAAACCGAAATTAAAGCCCGGCGCCCGGATGACACGCCGGTAGCCATCGATGTCGTCAGGATAGATCAGGATCACACGCAAGTTTCGGTTAGAACCGGCTCTTTCGGTCTCTGGGATAAAAGAGTTTCGGAACAAATTCAGGGCTACATCGATCAAAACCTGAATCGCATTGCCCTCGGTACTGAAAAATTACCGGAAAATATGACCCAAGACGATATTCAACCCGCAATCGGCGAAAGGGTTAAACCTGAAATTACAGAAGAAGAACTTGATGAAAATCCCGTTCAGCAAACCGTTCCTGCCGAATCCATGGTCAACCTCGACAGTCAAACAGGCGCAGAAAAGCCTTCAAAATCTTTCCAAATAGATGTCGACTCAATTTTCACCATTTTTTTCATGCAAAATTCAAATGATCTTTCCGATAGGGCAATTGAAAAACTGGACCAGATTTTTGAAATTCTCCTAAAGAATCCAAATACTAAAATTATGCTTAATGGCTATTCGGATTCAACCGGTTCTGCCTCCTACAATGAAATGATCTCTGAAATCAGGGCCAATGCAGTTAAAAGCTATCTGGTCGGAAAGGGTATTCAACCCGCCAGAATAATGGCCTTTGGTAATGGTGCCCAAAAATTTATAGCCAGCAACAAGAGTGCGGAAGGAAGACGGTTCAATCGACGGGTTGAAATCGAACTCATCACCCCCTGAAAGAATTTTAATTCTCATCGGCCATTAAAAACGCTTATAGGAAACCGCTTAAATGACCGACCAGCCCAACAAAATCATCTATTCCATGATCGGTGTCAGCAAATATTACGACAAGCGCCCGATACTGCAAGACATATCCCTGTCCTTCTTCTACGGCGCCAAGATCGGTGTCCTGGGTCTTAACGGTTCCGGCAAAAGCTCTCTTTTGCGAATCCTGGCCGGGATCGACAAGGAATTTGCGGGCGAAACCGTCCTTTCCCGCGGTCTTACCATCGGCCTCTTAGAGCAGGAACCGCAACTGGATGATTCCTCTACCGTACGGCAGGTTGTGGAGGAGGCCGTCGCGGAGAGCATCCGGCTCCTGGCGGAATTTAATCGGATCAACGAACAGCTGGCCGAGCCCATGTCTGATGATGAAATGAGCCGGATTTTGGACCGCCAGGCAGCCATCCAGGACAAAATTGAAGCCTCAGATGCCTGGGACCTCGACTCGCGTCTGGAGATGGCCATGGATGCCCTGCGCTGCCCGCCAGGGGATACGACGATCAGGGTGATTTCCGGCGGCGAGCGGCGACGGGTCGCGCTTTGCCGGCTGCTGCTGCAGAAACCCGACATCCTGCTTTTGGACGAACCGACCAACCATCTGGATGCCGAAACCGTCGCCTGGCTGGAAAATCATCTCCGGCAGTATCCGGGAACGGTGATCGCCGTTACCCACGACCGCTATTTTCTGGACAATGTGGCCGGCTGGATTTTGGAGCTCGATCGCGGCCGGGGCATCCCCTGGAAGGGAAACTACTCATCCTGGCTGGAACAGAAGAAAACGCGCCTGCGCAACGAAGAAAAAGCCGAAAGCAAGCGTCAAAAAACCCTTGAGCGCGAGCTTGAATGGATCCGTATGAGCCCCAAAGCCCGCCAGACCAAGTCCAGAGCACGCATCACCGCCTATGAAAAATTGCTGTCGCAGGACAGCTCCGGACAGGCGGAGGATCTTGAAATTTTCATCCCGCCCGGACCGCGGCTAGGCAATCTGGTCGTGGAAGCCCAAAACGTCTGTAAAGCTTACGGGGATCTGATGCTGGTGGAGAATATGTCTTTTGCCCTGCCGCCGGGAGGGATCGTGGGCGTTATCGGTCCTAACGGCGCCGGGAAAACCACGCTGTTCCGCATGATCACCGGCCAGGAGACACCGGACAGCGGTGCGATCCGCATCGGAGAAACCGTCCGGCTTGCATATGTCGACCAGAGCCGCGACAGCCTGGTTGCCGAAAATACCGTCTGGGAGGCCATTACCGACGGCGAAGATGTGCTGGAACTCGGAAAAATCCCGGTCAAGTCAAGAGCCTATGTAGCGCGTTTCAACTTTTCGGGCAACGATCAGCAAAAAAAGGTGGGTATGCTTTCCGGCGGCGAGCGCAACCGCGTGCATCTGGCACGAATGCTCAAATCGGGCGCCAATGTTCTGCTATTGGATGAGCCGACCAACGACCTGGACGTCAACACCCTGAGGGCGCTGGAAGAGGCGCTTGAGAATTTCGGCGGCTGCGCCGTCATCATCAGTCATGACCGCTGGTTTCTGGACCGCGTTGCCACTCATCTCCTGGCCTTTGAGGGCGACAGCCAGGTGGTGTGGTTTGAAGGCAACTATTCGGAGTATGAGGCCGATCGCCATAAACGGCTCGGAGTCCAAGCCGAGCAGCCCCATCGCATCAAATACCGCCATTTGACCAGAGCCTGATTGCGACGACACCTCTCGGCGGTCCGGCTGCTTCAGATCCCGCCAGGGGAGTCGGTGACAGCTGCCGGCAGGATATTTTTTAGAGTGACGTCTCAGAAATAGTTTACAAAATGACAGACGGATGACACTAGTACGCACTAAACAGGATTTTGAAAGCACTTCGGATCGAAGTTTTCGAAGTTCCAAAGCGGGGCATCTGAGGAAGAGCGGGTGGCGGGCCATGGCCATCCCTCCGGCAGCGGTGCGCACACAGTGAGCGAATCACGCAGGGTCGGATGAGCGATTGTCAGCTGCCTGGCGAAAAGGGCTATCTGGCGGGCAGCCAGCGGCTCGGGGGCTCCGTAGCGGCAATCCCCCACGATCGGACAGCCGATATGGGCCAGTTGCAACCGGATCTGGTGCCGCCGGCCGGTTTCCAGCTCGACTTCAAGCAGGCTCCTGCTGCCCGCTGAATCCAGCAAGCGGTAGGAAAGGCGGGCTTCGCGGCTTGTCGGCGTTTGCTGATGCACAATGCGGCTGTGTTTGCCCATGCGCTCAATCTGATGAACCAGGCGCGCTGAGCGCGGAGGTTTTTCTCCTTCGACGACCGCCAGATAAACCTTGCGGACACTGCTGCTGCGGATCTGCTCACTCAATCGCGCAGCGGCTTTTGAAGTTCGAGCAAACAGCATGACGCCTGCTACCGGCCGATCCAGGCGATGAACAAGACCCAGAAAGACGTTGCCCGGTTTCCGGTAACGTTGCTTGATCCACAGCTTGGCAAGCTCCAGCAAACAGACATCGCCGCTCTGATCGCCTTGTACAAGCAGCCCGGCCGGTTTGTATACGGCGAACAAATGATTGTCGCTGTAAAAGACCGGCCAGCGATCGTGAAAAAATTTTATCATCACCTGACCTGGGGATCGTTACTCGAAAAAATGGCCCGCAAATCACATCAGCCGCATCTCAAAGCGGACTTTCCCGCCATGGAGGACATGCGCGCCTTGCTGCTAGACTGCGGCATCCAGATCAACTCAATGCAGCTCAAGTGCCTGTGGATGTATCACGGTTTACTGCGCGAGCACAACCCCATACTTAATCTGACCCGCATTCGCAATTTCAAGAATATGGTTTTAAAGCTCTATGTGGACTCGCTTTTACCGGCGGACATGCTGGAACTGCCCTCTCCCCTGCTCGATCTCGGCACGGGGCCCGGAATGCCCGGAATCCCGCTGAAGATTTACAGACCGCGACTTGAGATTATCCTGGCTGAAAGCCGCCAAAAGCGCGCTGATTTTCTGGAGCGGGCAATCGAGGACCTCAAGCTGACCGGCATCCGCGTGCTCGCCGGACGGATCACGCCCCGCTTCGAGGATCCGGTAGCCGGTGTCATTACCCGCGCAGTGGAGACTATCGAACGAACGCTTGATCGAATCTCCGGATGCTTGGACACCAACGGTCGCGTTATTTTCATGAAGGGACCGCACTGTGACGCGGAAATCGCCGCAGCCGGCTCCCGTTTTCGCACCAGCTACGTACTGGAGATGGACCGGCCGTATACCATTGGGCATACCCTCCATCAGCGGAGACTTTTAGTCTACCGCCGTATGGACGAGCCTCTTTTTCGCCGCCGGGCCAGAGCAACCAGCGCGCGCGTGGTTCAAACCATCAGCAGCAGACACAACCCGCTTTTCAAGCATATCCGTAAACTTTTAACCGGGCGGGGCATCCGCAAGCTCGGCCAAGCACTGGTGGCAGGCATCAAACCGGTGACCGAAACATTGGCTCTCACCCCGGAGCGCTGCGATGCCTGGCTTAGCTGCGATGAACCACCTCCCGACGATGGGCCTCCACATCTCAAGTGGGTTCGGCTGGCTCCCGCACTGTTTAATGAACTGGATACCTTTGGAACCCGTTCACCGTTGCTGCTGATCACACTACCAGATATCCGGACATGGGAGCCCCTGGAGGGATTTCCCCCGGGGTGCAGCGTACTCATCCCATTTCAGAACCCTGAAAATGTGGGAGCCGCCATTCGTTCTGCCGCGGCGTTCGGCGCATCCCAGGTTATCCTGCTGGCTGAAAGCGCTCATCCATTTCACCCCAAGGCGCTGCGGGCCTCAGGCGGGTCCGTATTGCGAGTTCGCCTGCGTCAGGGACCCGCCCTCGAAAAACTCCCTGTCCATCTGCCGATTATCGCCCTGTCGCCCGGAGGAGCCGACATCGGTCAGACGGTTTTCCCGCCCTCTTTCGGGCTGCTCGCCGGTATCGAAGGCCCCGGCCTTCCGGCCACCTGGCGGCACCAAGGGGTCGGCATTCCAATCAGCCCCGCGGTTGAATCTTTAAACGCCGCGGCTGCGGTGGCGGTCGCGCTCTATGAATGGAAAAGAAACACGCATAACAAGTGAGAAGCCGCGGGAACTTTCAATTAAATGCTTCTGGTGAGCGATTATTCATGGAGCGGTTCAATCGCAAAAACTTTTCGGCCTTTCAAATAAGTAAAGCAGCATGACTGCATGCCAAAGCGACTTGGCGCCTATCGACATATTTCCATACCCTTCTTGCATTTACGGGTCGCTGTGGTTATAATTTAATCATGATGAAAGCACATAACGAAAAAATACCGGATCCCAAAGAGTTAGAGAAAGAAATCGGTGAATTTTTATCCAAAAAATTCGGCGATAACGTCAAAATTATAACCCCTATGGTTTTGCCGCAGGAAGGTGCAGTCGATAAAGTCAAAACACCGCCAAAGCGCAAGAAAGAAATCAATTTTAACCTCAAACCCGAAGAGCTGATCTCCTATCTGGACCAATTTGTCGTTAAACAGGACAGCGCCAAAGCGATTTTAGCCACTAAAATTTGTACGCATTTCAATCGAATTAAACAGACGCGGGACGGTCGTGAACATGCAGGCAACATGGTCGGCCACATCAAGAACAACGTGCTGATGATCGGTTCCACCGGTGTGGGCAAAACCTATATCATTAAGCTGATTGCCAATAAAATCGGAGTACCGTTTATCAAAGGTGATGCAACCAAATTCAGCGAGACCGGCTATGTGGGCGGCGATGTTGAGGACCTGGTCAGAGATCTGGTGCGGGAAGCAGACGATGACATCGAATTAGCCGAATACGGCATTATCTACATCGACGAAGTAGATAAAATCGCTTCCAGCCACAATTTCATCGGGGCCGATGTATCACGCACGGGTGTGCAGCGTGCGCTGCTTAAACCCATGGAAGAAACGGAAGTCGATCTAAAAGTGCCCCATGACCCTATTTCGATGATCCAGGAAATCGAAAGGTTTCGCAAAACCGGCAAGCGCGAAAAACAATCGGTCAATACAAGAAATATTCTTTTTATCATGAGCGGAGCCTTCACGGGTCTGGCGCCAATTATCCAGAAGCGCCTGACTAAACAGGAAATTGGCTTCGGCGCACGGATTAAAGATTCACAGAAACAAACAGATATCCTCAAGCAGGTCAAATCCGAAGATCTGATTCAGTTTGGGTTCGAATCCGAATTTATCGGCAGACTGCCGGTATGCGCTGTATTCGAAAATTTAACCGAAGACGATTTATATACCATTTTAAAAAATCCCAACAATCCCATCATTTTGGGCAAGAAACTGGATTTTTCTGCTTACGGCATCGAAATCAAATTTGAAGACGAAGTTCTGCGCATGCTCGCTCAACAGGCATTCACTGAAAATACCGGTGCCAGAGGATTGGTCAGTGCAGTTGAAAAAACATTGCTTGAATTTGAAAAACAACTCCCTTCGACCCCCATAAAAAAATTCCCGGCCACAATCAACATCGTCAAAAGCCCGGAAAGTTCGATTAAAGAGCTGGCGGCCTCTCAAAATGACGACCAGATCCGTGAGAGTTTTGAAAAACTCGCTCAGCAAGAACAACAGGAGGTCAAGCATTATCTGCAGTCGAACAAAAAGCATCTGGCTGATAAATACAATTTCACGATGACGCCTGCCAGAATGGATATCGTGGCCCTGTTTTATTCCAAAAATATTATGGATATCGAAAACGCCGTTAAGCACATTAAATCCAGTTACGATGCGATAAAAAAGATAGAGCTGCATTTTTTCAAAAATCATGATATGCACATCGTCTTAGAAGAAGATGCGATTGATTTTGTCATGCAAAAATTGATCGAGTCGCCGATCAGCTTGGATGATATTTATCAAAAAGTGAATGCGGATTTTGAACTCGGTCTCAAATTGGTTCGTGAAAAGACGGGCCGCAATCGTTTCTATATTACGCGTGAGGCGCTGTTGAATCCGGAAGCGTACATCCGCCAGTTGATCCAAAGTGATTTCGACCTGCCTGCGACGCCTGGCCGTACCTAAAAGATCCCAAAAGCTACGATCAATAGCGTTTAAGATCTCCTTGATAAATCGCAGCAAGGAAATAGATAGAAGATATGATAGGAATTTCAAAACTTTACTGCGGCACGATTGAGCCTTCTGATGCCCTGCGTTACGGGCGCCATTCAGGCAAACTGCCGTCTCATCTACTGCAATTTTCCATGGATAAGCGACCGGTAGTCGTCTGGAATGTGACCCGGCGATGTAATCTAAAATGTGTGCACTGTTATGCGCATGCTAAAGATGTTTTTGACCAAAACGAACTGAGCACCGCGCAGGGAAAGAAATTGATTGATGACCTGGCAGACTTCGGAGCGCCGGTGATCCTGTTTTCCGGCGGTGAGCCGCTGGTGCGCAAAGATCTTCCCGAGCTGGCGGGCTATGCCGTTGAAAAAGGAATGCGCGCGGTGATTTCCACCAACGGCACACTGATCAGCGCCCGGATGGCCCGGACCCTGAAAAATATCGGACTGTCCTATGTCGGAATCAGCCTGGACGGCATGCAGGAAGTCAACGATCGCTTTCGGGGCATCAAGGGAGCCTTTAAATCCGCCCTGCAGGGAATCCAAAATTGCCAGGATGCCGGCATAAAAGTGGGTCTGCGTTTTACGATCAATAAATTTAACGTTTCTGAGATTCCCCATATTTTCCACCTCATCGAAGAAATGGACATCCCCCGGGTGTGTTTCTATCACCTGGTTTATGCCGGCCGTGGAACCGATCTGGTAAAAGAGGATTTAACCCATGAAGGTACCCGAAGCGCAGTTGATCTGATTATCGAGGAAACCAAGCGTCTGCATGATATCGGCAAGCCCAAGGAAGTCCTGACGGTAGACAATCACGCAGATGGACCCTACCTTTATTTAAAGCTGCTAAAAGAGAATCCGCAGCGGGCCAAAAAGGTACTCGAGCTTCTCCAGTGGAATGAAGGTAATAACTCGGGCCGGGGCATCGGCTGTGTCAGCTGGGACGGTGAGGTTTATCCCGACCAGTTTTGGCGCCACTGCAGCTTGGGAAACGTGCAAAAACGGCCTTTCTCCGAGATCTGGACCGACCTGTCAAATCCGCTGATGCAAAAGCTCAAAGAGAAAAAAAGGCACGTTAAAGGCCGATGTGCCACCTGTTGCTGGCTGGATATTTGCGCCGGTAATTTCAGAGTCCGCGCGGAAGCCACAACCGGCGATGTATGGGCGCCGGACCCGGCTTGTTATCTGACCGATCAAGAAATTGCCCTGACGCACGGGGCCCCGAGATGTAATTGAACGGCCAATCGGCAGAAATTAGGTTTCAGTGTTCAGGTGTCAGGCGGTAGAAAAAAGAGAACAGCAGAACATCGAACAAGGAATAATGAATGTCGAAGGAAAAGAAAACTTCTTCATTCGGAATTCCTTG
>JARRJQ010000020.1:0-13439 GCA_037388985.1 Desulfobacterales bacterium
GATTCAAGAATGTTTATGTCTTCACGAGCCAGCTCCTCAATTAATTTTAGAATCATCTGCTTATCGATATGGTAGATTGGATGGTAAGCAATTAAAACAATTTGTGTTAAAAACAAGGAGATCTATTGTTAATGGGAAGATATATGGCGAATCGAATCAAACCTTATCGTTGATTGTACCGATTTTAGCAGCATCATTTCCGAGGGCCAAATTCATATGGCTGATTCGAAACGGTCTTGACGTTGTATCATCTATTTTTTCCAGGCAATGGTATACCGGCCATTCAGCGAACCATGAGCGATATGAAGATTGTCCTCCTCTCGAGAAAGCATGGATTGATGGGCGTATCATGGGACATCTATGTGGCGATGTCCCATTTGCAAAATGGGAAAAAATGGATCCTTTTGCGCGTTGCTGTTGGTATTGGGCCTATGTGAATCGGGTTATTGAAAAAGATCTCAAGGATTATTGTTCAACAGGCAGTTTCAGAAAAATAAAATTAGAAGAATTGGACCAAGAACTGCCCAATCTTGTCAAATGGCTGGGTCTAGGTTCTGGTACCGATCTAAAATGCGGCAGGCATAACAGGGCTCACTACAACCTATATCCATGGCAAAAATGGACCTCGGAAGAAAGAAAGACATTTTTATATTGGTGCGGTCCTCTTATGGATAGGTTATATCCGGATTGGCGCATTTTAAATCGAGAATATTTTAGCTTTCTCCATGATACGCCTAAACGTATTAAATTATCTATTGAGAATAATATCCAAAACCAAAAAAATGTGCGGAATATTAATTCGACTAAAGATAAGTTGGAGAACTTAAGTGTTTATTTTACACCTCAATTAAAAACTCGTCCAAAAATATCTGTATATATAACATCTTACAATCAGAAAGAATATCTGTTTGAAGCTATCGAAAGTGTGCTAGCGCAGACCTTAAAACCCCACCAGGTAATTATCGTTGATGATTTTTCAAATGATGGATCGCAGGAACTCATTGCAAAATACGCTCAAAAATATCCAAACTTAATATTGCCTATTTATCACACAAAAAATCTTGGAGTTGTTAAAACCCGGATAGACGCACTCAATGCCGTAACTGGTGATTACGTGACCTATGTTGACGGTGACGATCGATTTCTTCCCGAAAAACTGGAACGCGAACTTAACATTTTAGCCGGAAATTCGAATGCTCAAATTGCGTATTCCAATAATTACTATATAAACCCTGATGGCCAGCGCATTGGTGTATGGGCTGATGAAACAAAACCGCCACAGGGTTATATATTTAAAGAGACATTTGCGCGCAGATTCCCCAAAAGCAATCTTTTCCGGATGGAAGTTATAAATTACCAGGTTTTAAAATCCGTGGGATTCCATGATCCCGATATTACTATTTATGAAGATTTTGACTTGCGAATCAGACTAACTAAACACTTCCAGGTGGCTTTCTGCGATGAGCCTCTTTCAGAGATTCGACTTCATAAAAAAGGCCTTTCTAGCCTTAGCGCAAATCAACACTTAGCGTCTTTGGAACTTATTTATCATAAAAGTAGATTTCTGTTAGCCGATTTAAACGAACATGATCGCGAGATAGCAAAGAAAGGATTTAATGATTATGTCAATAAAATTTCACAGGGTGCTGCCAAACAGCTCGCCGAAAATATTAAAATAAAAAAACAATATTCGGATAAGCGTCCATATGAAATAATAAGTTCAAACTCAAGTGAAGACGAATCGCATAGGGCAAATGAATTAGGCGCCAATCTAATTTTTCTAATTTCTCAACCTAGGTCCGGCTCCACACTATTTCAAAGATTACTCGCCGGCCACCCCGAAATACACTCTACGGCTGAGCCTTGGATAATGTTACATCCAATATATGCTCTTAAAGAAAAGGGTATTGAGACCGAATATCGTTCCGATCTCGCTATGCGTGGTCTCGCAGATTTTTTAATGCAGGTGCCGGAAGGCATTGAGTTGTATAAAAAGGCATTAAGAAAATTCGGCTCGACATTATATAATCGTATGATTGAATTGTCGGGAAAACGATTTTTCCTGGATAAAACACCTCGCTATTACCACATTATCTCTGAACTTAACAGCATTTTTCCCGAGGCGAATTTCATTGTTTTGCTTAGAAATCCGGTTGCAGTCCTCTCATCAATATTAAAAACATGGTTCGAAAACCGCGTTGATGACCTGGAGACTCAAAGTCTTATCGATATGATAAATGGCCCAGTTTGTTTGCTGGATGGCATTAAAAAGTTAAAAGAAAGGGCAATCGTCGTCGATTACGAATCTCTTGTGCAATCCCCCGAAACAGTGATGCTTCGGGTATGTACCAGAATTGGTATCCCCTACTATGACAACATGCTAAATTATGGAAAAAACCCGAAGCCCATCGGCAGGTTTGGCGATTCAGTTGGTGTTTTTCAGCATAGTCGACCGGTTACTGATAATGTTGATAAATGGTTAAAAAACATTTCTTCGGCAGAGCTCGTGGAATTTGCAGATGAGTATCTAAAAACGTTAGGGTCAGATATTGTTGCGAAAATGGGCTACAATTATGAAGAGCTAAAGCAAAAATTGGATTCACAGAGACCATCATGGCACAACCCGCAAACCAATATTGAAAGCATCAGATTTTTAAACAAAGAAGGGGAAAGTCTTTTCGCCAAGGGTGATATTGATGCTGCTCTGAATAATTTGCAGAAAGCGTTTAATCTTGATCCAAATGATGCTGTAACAAACAATAATTTGGGTGCAATTTATTATCATAAAGGCAAGAAAGAAATTGCATTAGGCTACTATCAAAAGGCAACTGAATTGATGCCTGAAAATATCAATTTTCAAAAAAACCTGGCAGACTTTTATTATGTGGAGCTCGAAAAGGTAGAAGAAAGTCTGGCTGTTTATATTAAAATCCTTGAAACCAATCCGAACGATATCGAAACCCTTACGGCGCTGGCAAAAATATGCAGCGATCTGGAGAAATTTGAGGATGCCAAGCAGTTTTATAATCGCATCCTGGCGCTTGATCCGTCAAATCAGATTGCCAAACAAAGGATGGAAAATTTAATTAATCGAAACCAACGATTGCCATCCGTGAGCTGCAACTGCTGTGAAGATTGTCAAACATGCTTATGTGGTCAAGACTATTTAGTTTCAGCCGTTGTATCTTGTTACAACTCAGAGCGATTTATAAATGGCTGTCTTGGGGATCTGGAAAACCAAACCATTGCAGACAGACTCGAAATCATCATTGTTAACAGCGGTTCAAGAGAAAATGAAGAGAAGATCATCAGAGAATTTCAAGCTAAATATTCGAATATCAAATATATAAAAACGAGCCAGCGTGAAACTTTATATCAGGCATGGAATAGAGGAATTAAAGCTGCTTCTGGCAGATATATAACCAATGCTAATACCGACGATCGGCATAAAAAGGATGCATTGGAAATTCTTGCCCGAACATTGGAAAATCACCCTGAGGTCGGTCTCGCATACGCAGATTGCCTGATCACCGAAAACGAAAATGAGACGTTTGAGTCAAACA
This sequence comes from Desulfobacterales bacterium, assembly GCA_037388985.1. Lineage (GTDB taxonomy): Bacteria > Desulfobacterota > Desulfobacteria > Desulfobacterales > JAHEIW01 > JAHEIW01. The sequence continues at coordinate 3,564 of JARRJQ010000020.1, forward strand.
GCGCAAAAAGCTGTTACATATTTCCTGAATTTAGCGTGCGCCAAATGCTTGCGAGGCAATTTTTTGGGCCTCAGCCGATGTGGCGAAAATCGGTGCATGAAAAAATTGGATATTTTAACCCAGAGTATATTGTCGCCGGTGATTATGATTTTTTTATTCGTTTGGGCTGGAAATATGGAGGAATTCACATTCCTGAGTTTTTAGGGTTGTACTGTAAAAGGAATAACAGCGTTGAAAGAGCAAATAAAGAAATAAATATAAAAGAGGAATATGCGGTCAAAACGCATTATCGAAATATTATTCCGATAGAGGATATTTACCCGTCGCTTAAAAATTGCCAAGGTGATCCTCTTGCATTTGCCGCAGCTTACGCAGATATCGGGAATTTTTTTATTCAAATATTTAATGATAATGCGGCCGCAAAAAGAGCGTATCAAAAGGGATTGGGATATCAGCCTGATTCTTTTGAATTGTTAAATAATTTATACTTTCTAAACAAATTCGAAGGTAATTTTAAAGAATCCAAAGAAATCAAGAAACAACTTCAGGCGAATAAAGGTTTTGTGCTGAATAGTTCAATTGTCAGCAATGATTGTGTCCAGGATCCGCAAAAGCCTGAAAAGACTTTTCTAATGAAAATCCAACACCCGATTGTAGATGAATCAACGCCCGTGATTGCAGGTTCTCTTGAGCATTCAATTCAAGATGGTAAATATCTTCAAAAAAATATTGGTAAGCAATGTCAGCAAAAAGCTTTAAAGAATTTCAACAGCGCTTTAGAAAAATTAAACGCAGGCCGTTTCGATTTAGCCGCGGATCTGATGAACAATTATCGGCGCCTGATTAACTATGAATTATTCGAAAAGTTCGATCAGCGTCGCCAAAAATCTCAGGATGTTTCTATTATTATCGTTTCATACAATTCCAATGACGATTTGATTAATTGCCTAAGATCGTTAGAAAAACAAACGTTTCGAAATTTTGAAGTCATCATTGTCGATAATGGTAAAAATGAAGCTGTTAGAAGGGAACTGGAAGCAAAATCCATTCTGCTCATTCATCCGCCGGGTAATTTATTTCCCGCTGAAGGAAGAAATATCGGGGCCAGCTTTGCGAGGGGTAAAATCATCGCCTTTTTGGATGATGATGCGACGGTTCAAGAAAATTATGTGGAAGAAATAGTGCAAGCTTTTAATAAATATGAAATATACGGTTTGCGGGGCAAGATTTTAGGTAAAACCGATAACCCAAATAATATGGTCGCTCGACATTATGATTTAGGCGACATACCCATTCCGGCAACACTGGATACGGAGGGCAATTCAGCTTATCTGCGAGATATTTATATGGAAATGAGAGGTATGGATCCTCTTTTATTCGGGGGAGAAGGGCTCGAATTGTCGTACCGGATTGCCAGATCTTATGGGGAAAATCGGACCATATATTTTCCCAAGACAATAATTTTTCATGACTTCGCACCTACCAATGAAAAATGCGCTGAAAAAGTCCATCGTCATGATTTTATGAAGCAGTATAGGGTATGGAAATACCCCAATATTCAGCGGTGGCAATCTCAAATTGATCAATTTGCATTGAATCCTCATTTAAAAGAATCTGCTGAGAAATTAATTGTCAAAAGTTCATCTGCTAACAAACCTATTGTTTCAGTGATCGTTCCTTTGTTTAACGCTGCAGAATTTATTGCAGAAACGCTCCAGTCGGTAATCGATCAATCCTATCAGGATTGGGAAACAATCATCGTTAACGACGGAAGCACTGACAACTCCGTTGAAATTGTCCAAAAGTTGATGCGGGAGAACCCGGAGAGAAGAATCCACCTGATTGAACAAGAAAACCAGGGGGAAACCGCAGCTCGCAACAGAGCCATCGGTGCATGCCGGGGAAAGTATGTATTACCCTTGGATGCGGATGATAAAATCCATCCGCATATGTTGGAAAAATGTGTCCGAGTATTAGAGGAAAGACCGCATATTTCCATTGTCTATACGGATGTGCAGGAATTTGGTGATAAACACAGAATGATTCCAGCAGCTGATTACAGATTAGCGACTTTATGTAAATTTAACTACATCGTCAGTTGTGCATTATTTAGAAAGGAAGTTTGGGAAAACGTCAGGGGCTACAATCCCAATATGAAAGATTGTTACGAAGATTGGGACTTTTGGATCGCGGCCGCGGAGAAGGGATTTGTTGGTCAGCGCATACCTGAAGCACTGTTTTATTATCGTAAAAGAAATAATAGCGGATACTCCAGATCGTTGAAAAGGGATAAAAAGGCCAAAGCCCAGATCATTCTAAATCATCAAAAACTGTTTACTGACCGGCAAATTAACTGGGCCAAATGCATACTTAACGGAGATTCAGTCGCATTAGGCTTAGAATTACCGCTAGCCTTGATGCCCATATTTAGTAATGATCGAACCGATCCAAATATCTCTTTGGCAAGACAAAATACGGAATATCATTGTGCGGTAACCCTGCCATCATCTCAAAAATTGTCGATACTTTTTTTCATGTATGGTTGGCTGGAAGAAGGCGGTGGAACGATATTACCCCGCCAGATTGCGAGGGCGTTTGCCCGCCGGGGACACCGAATGACGGTGGTTTACGCTGCTTCCCAAAATTTGCCTGATAAACCGCCCTATTATGTGAAAGAAACAGAAGAAGCAGGTGTCAGACTATTTGGAATTTATAATCGTCCTGAAGCCTTATATGATCCGCAGCATCCGGAGCGGGAAATCGAAGATCAGAGCGTCCGCAAAATTATCGCTAAGATTATAGGCGAGACGAAACCGGATATCGTTCATTATCATAACCTGCATACATTATCTATGAGTGTGGCGGAAGAAGTTCGGCAAAGGGGTATCCCCAGTGTATATACCTCCCATAATTACTGGCTGCTATGTCCGCGCGTCTATCTTTTTAAGCAAGATCTGACGCTTTGCGATGGTCCCTCGCCCGATGGCAGTAAATGTGCTGCATGTATCGGACAGCAAAACAAGCAAAACGATTATGCTATAAGATTTGAGCGAGGCCGGAAACTGACAGATTGGTGCACGGATCGCCATCTGGCAGTGTCCCAGCGGCTTCGCGAGTTGTTCATTAAGAATGGTCATAAAACAGGCCGAATTCACGTTTTGCAACAACAACCTGAGACCGTTGAGGATATCTGGCGGCAAGTGGGTTCGAGCAGGCAGATTGCTTCCGATTTTCTAAAGCCCATTAAAATTGGTTTCATCGGCAGTCTGCTGCCGCAGAAGGGCGTGCACATTTTGTTGGCGTCAATGCAGTCTATAGCGGCAAGCGATGCTGAATGCCACATTTTTGGAAGTGGACCTGAATCCTATGTCAAATTTTTGCAGAAACAGGATAATAAGGGCGCCATCCGCTTTCATGGCCGATATGAAACCAAGCAGCTGCCGAACATTTTAAAAGAGTTAGATATTGTTGTGGTGCCTTCAATTTGGGAAGATTGTGCGCCATTGGTCGTGGCAGAAGCATTGGCGGCAAGATGTCCGGTGATCGGCAGCCGGATCGGAGGTATTCCCGACTTCATCGAAGATCAAATTAACGGCTTTCTTTTTGAGCCGGCAAACTCAAAAGATCTTCTTAACATCCTAACAAGATTCATAAATGATCCCGGTCTACTCGGAAAATTACGAAGCAATATTCAGCAGCCAAAAGGCTTTGATACCTATCTGGATGAACTGGTTGATCATTATTCAGATGTTATCATGGAGCAGAAGCGACATCTGCCGGGTGTAAAAGTAAATTCTGCCATGTCTTTGACTCCGGAAAGGACAACCTTAATGACCGGAAATAAGGTCGAGACATCAGCGCAAATTAAGGATTCAGAAATGAAGAAATCTGAGTCAATGCCTGAGAAGACTTCCGCATATCTAGTCAAATGGGAAGGCTCTCAGTTTGTCAATCACAGTTTGGCTCTGGTGAACAGGGAACTGTGTATTGAACTTGCCGGACGACAGGACATTGAACTTTCCCTTATTCCCTATGAACCGCATGAGTTTGGCTCCGAGGCAGATCCCGTACGATTTGGACTGATTGAGGACAGACTGCGAAAACCGTTGTCCGGCGAGGCTGACTTTCATGTGCGGCACCAGTGGCCGCCCAATTTCACCCCGCCGCCGGAGGGCCATTGGATTATGATTCAACCCTGGGAGTTCGGCGCTTTACCAAAGAGCTGGGTCGAGCCGATGAGAACGTTGGTTGATGAACTGTGGGTACCGAGCAACCATGTGCGCGATGTTTATATAAAGAGCGGAGTAACGCCGGATAAGGTTTTTGTCGTGCCCAACGGTGTAAACCATAATCAATTTAATCCGGAGGCCGCCAAATTAAAACTCAACACAGATAAAAGATTCAAGTTCTTATTCGTCGGCGGCACCATTATGCGCAAGGGTATTGATGTTTTGCTAAGCGCTTATGTGGAAGCATTTACCGCCGAAGATGATGTCTGTCTCGTGATCAAAGACATGGGGGGAGTCATTCTACAAGGGACAAAATGCCTGGAAGATAATTGAAGATATAAAAAGAAATCCGGCGTCACCTGAAATTTTATACCTTACCGAAACACTGAATACAGAGCAGATCGCGGGTCTATATACCGCCTGTGATTGTCTGGTGCATCCTTATCGTGGAGAGGGATTCGGTTTGCCGGTGGCCGAAGCCATGGCCTGCGCACTGCCGGTGATCGTGACCAGGGGCGGAGCATGCGATGATTTTTGTTCAGATGGGATCGCATATCTTATCGACAGCAAAGTGAGACCGGTGCAGTTGGACGGCCATGTTCTAAGCGCACCGGGTTGGCTGCTGGAACCCGACAGAGCTCATCTGATCGATCGGTTGCGGTCCGTTTACAAACATCCCGGTCAGGCAAAAGAACTGGGCGCTCTGGCTGCGCGCCAAATCCGGAAGAAGGTGGATTGGAAAATGTCAACAGATCTTATTATTGAACGTTTGAGAGCCTTAAGAAGTAAACCGATACGCCGGTTCTCTGGCTCCTTAGACCATAAGGCGACTCAAGCTTCTAAAACACCGCAAGAAATTTATCAAACGATCCAGCAATCGATGAAAAACAAGAAACCTGAGAAAGTGATCGATGAGCTGGAAATGCTGACAGAATTCTACCCTCAATTTGCATTGGCGTACAACGATCTGGGAGTATTGCACTATACTGCCGGAAACAAAGAAAAAGCACGTCAATTTTACGAAAAAGCCGTTGAGCTGGATCCAGACAACCTGGTTTTTCAAAAAAATCTTGCCGATTTTTACTTTGTTGAACTCGGAAGAGTCGAAGATGCGCTGCGGATTTACATAAAGGCTTTGGAAGCCAATCCAGAGGATATCGAGACGCTGCTCATTACCGGCCATATTTGTGTGGCTTTACACAAATTTGAGGATGCCGGAGTGTTTTACAGGCGGGTGCTGGAACTCGAGCCGGGGAACGAAGCGGCTCAAAATAATCTGGATAAATTAGATAAGATGCAACCAATTGCTCCGGAACCCAAATCGCCCCAAGAAATGTATCAAGAGATCCAGCCGTTGCTAAACAGCGGAGATCCAAATAAAGCTATTGTCGCGTTAGAGGAATTCCTGCAAAGCTATCCGGACTTTGCTTTGGTCCACAACGATCTGGGTGTGCTTTATTATCAGACGGGTGACAAAGAGAAGGCCAGAGATCATTATGAGCGCGCCACCCGACTGATGCCTGAAAACATTAATTTTCAAAAGAACCTGGCGGACTTCTATTGTATTGAATTGGGCCGGATTGAAGATGCGCTTAAAATATATGTCAGCATACTGAAAACCGATCCGCAGGATGTTGAAACTCTGATGGCGACCGGGCTGATCTGCAAGGCATTGGAAAAACCCGATGATGCGAGGGCTTTTTTCAACCGGGTTCTGGAAATCGAACCGTGGAATACAGAAGCCCGAAAACAAATCGAAGAAATGGAAAGACAACCATCAGGAGAGAATTTAGACTCAGAATCGGCAGAGGACGCTTACCGCAGAATTCAACACGAGCTGAACACACTGAGCCCTGCGGAGGCTATTATTGAACTTGAGAAACTGGTCGAGTTGCATCCGAACTTTGCCATCGGGCACAACGATCTCGGAGTTTTGTATTACAATACCGGCAATAAAGAAAAAGCCTTGCAGCACTACCAGCAAGCTGTAAACCTGCAACCGGAAAATATGACGCTGCAGAAAAACCTGGCTGACTTTTTGTTCATCGAACAGGGCAGGGTGGAAGAGGCTTTTAAAATTTATGTGAACATACTGGCCGCCAACCCCCATGATGTAGAGACGCTGCTGATTGCCGGTCATATTTGCGTAGCGCTCAAAAAGTTTGACGATGCCAAAGAATTTTACGCAAAGGTACTGGCTTTAGAGCCGGACAATGAAGATGCCGGTAAAAATCTTCAGACCTTAACTATGAGCCAACGCCAGCGGCCATCGGCGACCCCGGATTTCATAACCGATGCGACTGCTTCAGGCCTAAACATTGAATCAACGGATGTAAATCCAGAACAATCTGAAAAACGGCAGGACGAACCCAAAACAGCTGTATCAATTATTATCAGTCTGGACGGGATCCAAAACCGGGTCAAAGAATGCCTAAAAAGCATTCAGATACATACTGAAGAGCCGCATGAATTGCTGTTTGTTGATCAGGGGGCAGCCAAAGGAATGCTCAAGTGGGCGCGGCAGCTAGTAAAGGATAAAGATCATTACCATATGATTGAGTGCGGCAGGCAGGCGGGCTGGGCCGGATCCATTAACCGGGCCATCCAAAAAGCAAGTGGTGACATTATTGTTTTAGCCCACAATGATGTAGTGGTACCTGAAGACTGGCTCAAAGCATTTAATATGTGCCTCAAAATTGAGCCGAATATCGGTGTTGTGGGCCCCATGTCCAACCGGGCAGCGGGCATCCAGCAGTTGATGGACTATGACGAATTTGAGCGGATTGAGTTCGAATCCACTGCCAAAGCGTTTTTTGAACAGAACCAATACCGGAGGGTGGTAGCCCGGAAATTATCCGATTTTTGTTTGGCTTTCCGATCTGAATTGCCTGATAAAATCGGATATTTTGATGAACAATTTTTCCTAGAAGAAACCGCTGTCGAAGACTTTTGCAACCGGGCGGCTTCAGGCGGCTATCAAAATATGATTGCCGCTGATACGTTTGTCTACCATTACGATCGGCACCCAGCCAACAAAAAAGCTTCAACGAATAAGCCGGTTGGCAACGACGATCAAAAGAAATTTAAAGAAAAATGGAACGGTGCACAAAATCCTGAAGCCAAAGCTTTTCAGAGCGCATTATTTCTGGAAAGAGCAAATGAATTGAGTCACAAAGGTCAAATTGATCAGGCTGCAGAGGTGTTGTTAAATGCCATCGGGATTCAGCCCAAAGAACAGCGTTTCTACCTTGAACTCGCACAAATCTTATTGCCTGCAAAAAGATTTCAGGATGCCAAAGATGCTTTAATGGAAATGCCGTACACCGATGACCATCAGGAAATGCGAAAAATCGAACTATTGGGGTATGCTGAAGAAGGACTCGAAAACTTTGATGCTGCCCAGGCCCATATCGAGCAGGTTTTCGCGATAAATTTCGACCGTGCACCTGTCTTGAATCTTAAAGGGATCTTGGCCTATCGCAATGATGACCGCCATTCTGCAGAAAAATACTTCAAACGCGCTATCGAGTCTGATCCGGGTTATGGCGAGCCTTATACAAATTTGGGTACGCTGTCTCTGGAAGCTGACCGGCCTCAAGATGCTCTGGAGTTTTTTGAAAAAGCATTTCGGCTCACCCCATCAGACATGGATATTGCTACCAATTATCATTCCTTGATTGCTGAGATCGGTGAATACAGCAAAGCTGAGCAACTTGCTCGTGAGGCCGCCGTTATATACCCGAACAACCAAAAGATAAAATATATGCTGATCGATTTTATGATCCAGCAAGGCAAAGATGAGATGGCCATGGCTGAAATTGAAGATGCAATTATTAAATTCGGTTTCGATGATGGCATTTTGGGCGCTTCTCTGAAGCTCAGAGAGAAACTTGGGCCAATGACCATTAAAAAGTCTTCGAAAAAGGCGCCTGTATCGTTATGCATGATTATCAAAGACGAAGAAAAGTATCTTGCCCGATGTCTGGCCAGCGTCAAACCCATCGTGGACGAAATGATTGTAGTGGATACGGGCTCCGCAGACCGATCCAAAGATATTGCCGTCGCTTTTGGGGCCCAGGTTCACGATTATGAGTGGGAAAATGATTTTGCCGCAGCGCGCAATTTTTCGATTTCGAAAGCATCGGGTCAGTGGATTCTGATCCTGGATGGCGACGAGGTGATTTCGCCTCTGGATTATGCGCATTTTAATAAAATTGTCGCCAATAAACCCAAGGCACCCGTGGCGTATTCCATTACCACCCGAAATTATAGCAAATTGGCCAACTTTGTGGGCTGGGTGCCCAATGACGGGCAATATCCTGATGAGGAGGCCGCCATTGGGTGGCTGCCGAGTGAAAAAGTAAGGCTGTTTTACGGAATGGATCATATCCGGTTTGAAGGGGCGGTACATGAATTGGTTGATCCTTTTTTGGCAAGAAATGGCATTAAGATCAAAAAATGCAGTATTCCGGTGCACCATTACGGCAGGCTGGACAAAGAAAAGCTGGATCGCAAAGGGGCAATCTATTTTGATATCGGTCAAGAAAAGCTGTCCGAGATGGATAAAGATATCAATGCCTTACGGGAATTGGCGATTCAGGCCACCATTCTGGAGAAAAACCAGCAAGCCCTTGAGTTGTGGAAAAAGCTGCTTGCTCTCGATCCACATCCGAAGCTGGCAGCACATGCCTATGTCAATATGGGTACGATCTATAACCGGCTGGGAACATTCGACGACGCCCTTGAAGCAGGCAAAAAAGCCGTTGCAAATGACCCGGAACTGAAGGAGGCTCAATACAACCTTGCACTGGCTGAGCTGCATTGCGGAAATGCACAGAACGCCATCGGCATTCTCGAGGACTTATTAGGCGTTTTTCCCGAATATCCGCCGGCTCAGTTTATTCTATCGTCGGCATATTGCTGCGCAGGCCAAAAAGAAAAGGGCTTTGAGGGCATCCGAAAATTAAAAAGCACGCCCCTGGGCGCTCACCTTGAGTCGCCATTCAGTGAACTTGCACAGAGCCTGCTGGAGGCTAGCAAATTGGAATATGCCTTCTGTGTGCTCGGCGCTGCGATTGAATGCGATATCGTTAACAAAAAAATTTTGGAATTAGTTACCAACTGCATCCAAATGAACGATAAGTTTAAGAAATTATCCGCAATTCCGCCAATAGGGTTAACGGATCGAAAGCCGATTAAATTTGAAAATCTACCCCAATAGAGACGCTTTCAGATAAAGGGAGGGTCACGATTGACTCGTGTCTGTGAAAAGCAATGAAAGTGAATTCTAAATTGGATTATTAAAAGTAGGCTGTGTGATGAAGTCATTGTGAGGAGATGAAAAGACCGCAGAAATCCGATGCTAAGCATCGTTTAGAGCAACAAAAACTCCCCAAGCCCTAAATTACATAAGCACCCTGTGATCCCCATAAAAAATGGCCTCTGAAAAGAGGCCTTTTTGTTTTTGCACGACCGGTGCGATGGTCATTTATTGCTAGATGTTTTGCAACTGGCTGATGATCTGCAATCGTGGAATCAGCCTTTAGGGTGAACCTCTCAGGCCGGCGGCCAGGTTATTATTGATATCGATGACGATATTGAGTTTTTCCACGGCCGGAAATGCCATGGTTTCGAAAATTCGCCGATC
>JARRJQ010000021.1:0-12354 GCA_037388985.1 Desulfobacterales bacterium
ATTACCGACTATCTGCTCAAGGTCGCCAGACAGGAGATTACCGAGGAACAATCCAACGAGGTCTATGGCATGATATCGATCGTAAAAGATATGGAGAGCCTGGGCGACCTGATTCACCGCAATATGATTCCGATGATCCCCAAAAAACAGGCGCTTGAAGCGGATTTTTCCCATGAGGGCAAGGAAGAACTGCTCATCTATCATGAAAAGGTCTGCAAACAACTTTATTTGCTGATGGAATCCTTTGCGGAGAGAAACCCTTTAAAAGCACAGGAAATTATGGCCAAGGAGCGAAAGTATCTGGATTTGGAAGCCCAGTACCGGGTCAGGCACCTCGAAAGGCTGCGGCATCAGCGCAAGGAATCCATGGAAACCCATGCGGTCCACCTGGAGTTGATGGACCTGATGAAGCAGTGCATCGTTTACACTTCCAACATTGCCAAGACATTTCTGTCATCCTGCGGACAAAGCCTCAATTTGGATTTGAGTCGAACAGCGAATTGAAATAGGTTAGAAAAATAAGTGTAATTTTTGCCGACCTTCTGCACGATTTGGTTATTCATCATGTAGCTCTTGTTTTTTCCCCCGTAAAAACATAAGATAGCAGACTTTTTTAACAACGCTGGTGTGGGGTGGTTTGATTTATGCAGACGATACCGATCTTGCTGATGTTTCTGGGACATGTCTGGGTCGATGCCTCCCAGGCGATCCTGCCGGTGGCGATGGCAGAACTAAAGGGGCTTTTTTCTTTAAGTTATTTCCAGGTCGGCCTGGTCATGGCCGTTTTGAACATCACCTCTTCAGTGATTCAACCCGTTTTTGGATACAATTCCGACCGTTTGCCCACGGGGTGGTTTGTTCCGATAGGGATATTGTGGACCTCGCTCCTCATGGGTCTGCTGGGCTGGTCGATCAATTATCCCATGGCTGTTTTTCTGGTGGGTCTGGCCGGGTTGGGTACAGCCGCCTTTCACCCGCGGGCCATGATGGCGGTTTATTCGGTCAGCGGATCCAGGCTCGGATTCGGTGCCGCCGTTTTTTCCACCGGCGGCAACATTGGGTTTGCTATCGGTCCGGTGGTGGGGAGTTTTTTAATCCTCGGCTTCGGGCTTCACTCGACGCTGGGGCTGCTGATCCCGGCAGTGCTGCTGTGTTTACTCATTTTCTTTTACCGGGGAGATTACTTAAAACATGCGCCCGCAGTGAAACGCAAATCGTCAAATCCGGGCAATCAGCCATTACCGAAATTTTCGTGGGTTTCACTGACTGCCGTGTGTCTGATCGTGACCCTGAGGTCATGGGTGTACATCAGCTTTCTGACTTACCTGCCCATGTTTTTTCAGACTCAGGGCATTGAGCTTAAAACCGGTAGTCTGATGCTCACCGTGTTTCTTGCCGGCGGGGCTGCCGCCGGCCTGTACGGCGGCCATCTTTCAGATAAAGTCGGGCGAAGACGGGTCATTGCAATCAGCATGCTGATCTATCCCATATTGACATCGTTGATGATATTGAGCAAAGGCGGATGGGTCTGGCTGCTGGCCGGAGCTTCCGGTGCGGCGCTTTTGTCATCTTTTGCGGTCACCATCGTGCTGGCCCAGGAGCTCATGCCGCAATACGTGGGGCTGGCCTCCGGTTTGATTCTGGGGCTTGGATTCGGAACCGGCGGACTCGGAAGCGCGTTTTCGGGATTTCTGGCCGACCAGCTGGGACTTTATCAGGTCTTATGGATTTTGGCGCTTGCCCCGGTTCTTGGAGCTGTGCTTACTGCATTTATCCGAACAGGCAGTAGAAGTGGCTTCAAAACCGCATCTAGCGTCCGATAGCTGCGTTGCAGACCTCTTTAAAATGCTCACATACTAAAATGTATGCTGCGCTTTTTCACTTGTCCCGCCATAGCCCTGCAACTCGTCAAAGGGCGACGGCGGATCGGCCTGCGCCTTGCTCTCGAACGCGATCTACGATTTTGAAACCACTTCTAGTGAAAAACAGACGGCCTAAGCTAATTGAAGAATCGTGGAGTTTTTCGCCTAATCTAAGTTAAGACCCGGCCTAATTATAAATGCTCCCCAATCATCAGATAATGATAATGAAAGAAAGGAGAACCCATGCCGATTGATTTAGAAAAATTTAAACCCGCTTACCAAAAATGGGTGGAGGAAAGCCTGCCGGATTATCGTGCTGGCAACATGAAGGAGATCGTAAAGAAGTATCCTTTTATCACTCCCGATGATATTCCGTGGACGCCATACCAGGGGCAACCGTCAGATCAAACCTTCGCCCTGGCCACCACCGGCGGTTTTTATCTGAAAGACAGCCAGCCGCCGTTTGACACCGAGTCGATCCACGGTGATACGTCCTTTCGGGAAATCCCCAAAACCGTCCGGCAGCAAGACCTGTGGATAGCTCATAGGCATTACGACCACATCCTGGCCGAGCAGGATATCAATGTCGTCTTTCCAATCCAGCGCTTCGTCGAACTTGAAAATGAAGGTATCATCGGCAAGCTGGCCGATATGCATTACAGTTTCAGCTATGTCAACGATGCGATTTCTCTGGTCACCGAGACCGTACCGGATTTGATTTCGCGGATCAAAACCGCAGGGATCGAAGTCCTGTTTCTGCTGCCGGTCTGACCGAAATGCCATCAGACCGTGGGTCTGATTCAACGCATGGTAGAGGAAGCCGGTATCCCGACGATCTCGATGGGCAATGCCGCCGATCGAATGGCGCATATCAAGCCGCCGAGGGCCATGCTGGTAAAGTTCGCGCGGGGCAGCATGCTCGGTGAACCGGGCAACGTCAAACGCCAGCGGCGCATCATTTTGGACGCGCTGGCGGCTCTGCAGACCATGACCGAGCCCGGAACAATTCAGGAGCTGCCGTATCGATGGAAGCGGCCGGATCCAGAGTAGAAGTGGTTTCAAAACCCCATCTGGTCCGCCTCAGGCGGAATAGCTGCGGTTGCCCCGCAAAGCGGGATTTGCTTCAATTCTATTACACTAAGGTGCATCATAGACCTCTTTAACTTAGGTGCTCATCCCGCCTCAGGCGGGACTGCACTTTTTCGCTTGTCCCACCATAGCCCGGCGCTCGTCAAAGGGCGGCGGCGGATGGGCCTGTGCTTGCAGAGCACCTTAACTTAGCAAGATCAGATGCAAAGTCCCGCCGATAATGGCGGGGCTCTCGAACGCGATCCGGCATTTTGAAACTACTTCTAGTAAACCGGAAAGGGTATGGCAATCTATGCGGGCCGGCAGTATTTGGCTCTTAACCGCGGCTTTTCGATTTTGCCGGTGGAGCTCCGCGGTATCTGGTCGAAGATAATCCGGCGGGGCCGTTTGTAACGCGGCATGTTTTGTTCACAGAATGCGGCCATATCTTCCTCGCTCGGAGATTTGCCGGGTACAGGCTCAATGATGGCGGTAACGATTTCACCGAGCCTTTCATCCGGGGTGCCGATCACCGCCACGTCGTGAACATGGGGGTGCCGCAGGATGACGGCTTCTACTTCGACGGGATAGATGTTTTCTCCCCCGCTGTTCACCAGGTCCTTTTTTCGATCGACAAAATAGATAAAACCGTCCGGGTCGCTTTTACCCAGATCCCCGGTAAACAGCCAGCCGTTGCGGATCGTTTGAGCGGTCAGCGCGGGGTTTTTATAATATTCCTGCATGAGGCCGGCGCCTTTAACGATGATCTCTCCGACTTGACCCTGGGGCACATCTTCTCCCTGGTCGTCAACAATGCGGGCGTCCCACAGCAGACCGGGGCGACCGATGGCACCGATTTTGTTTTCATTTCCGATCCCAAGGTGCAACGTTCCCGGTCCGGTGGTCTCACTCAATCCGTAGGTATTGTTGAATTGCATTTCGGGAAAATAGTCCAACCAGCGTTGGACCAGGCTGGGGGGAATGGGCTGCGCACCCATGTAAAGCAGACGCCAGTGGGTTAAATCATAATTTTCCTTTTTGAGCTCCCCCCTGTCCAGGGCCTGAAGAATATCCATCGCCCAGGGGACCAGCAAAAAGACCATCGAGATCCGCTCGTTGGCGATGTTCTCAAAGATGTAGGCCGGAGTTACCTTTTCGGTTAAAAGAATGGCCCGTCCGCCGGCCAGCATGCATCCGAGCAAATGCCCGATGGCCAGATGATAAAAAGGCGGCAGCATCAACATACAGTCGGTCTGTTCCCAACGCTCATTGGTGGCCTCATTTAAGGCTACACACATCAGATTCTTGTGCACATGCAGGACTGGCTTGGGATCGCCGGTGGTGCCGGATGTGAAATATAGAGCGCAGGCATCGTCGTCATGCAGGGCGATCTGCGGGCGTCCGGCAGGAGCCTTTTCGATCAGGTCTTCCATGTTTTGGATGCTCTCGGCGTCACCGATGCAGATATAGTGTTTGACCGTGGGCAACTGGGAGCTCATGGCGTCTATTCTGGGTGCATATTCGGCATCCATAAAAAAGGCGACCGGGCAGGCGACATCGGCACAATATTTAATGCTTTCATCCTCAAACCTGAAATTGAGCGGCACGGCCCAGGCGCCGGTCGCCATGACCGCAAAATAGGCTTCCAGCCAGTTTATCGAATTCCTTCCCAGGATAAAAATCTTGTCGCCTTTGCGGATGCCTTTTTCAATCAGGGATCCGGCCAGACGATTTATGCGATCGTCGAATTGGGCCCAGCTGATTGGCCTTCTTGATTGGCTGACCGGCCTGACCTCGACAAAGGCGGTGTGCTGTGGATAGAGTCTCGCGTTTCTGGTAATGATATCGATCATATTCATGCGAATTGCCTCCTCGCCGATAGGGTTTTAGCTCCCGATCAGGGGGATCAAAATACGGATATCTTCGAGTTCTTCAAGCCGCGTGACCGAAGAAATAATTTTTTCAGCAGCCTTCTTTTCCATCGGTAGGGCTGCAAAATTTACGCAATCCCGGAAGCGATCTTCGTGTTGTGCCTGGGTCAGCGGGTTGCCGGGGAAACCGGGGGCAATCTCCATTTTTTTGAGATAGGTATCCCCGGCGGTGGTGAAAACCTGCATGTCCAGAGCGGTATGACCCCGCGCATCCAGGGCGGGATCGGCAATCACACGCACTTTATGGGCCAGCGGCATGATCTCAGGGTCTCGGACGCTGGATTCTTCAAAATGCTTGAGTTTGGAACTTTTACGGAGGAGTGCATTCGCCACGCAGTATTGAATACTGAACTGGGCATTCACTCTGGGATTGTCCCCGATTTGAAATTCATGTCCGACCAACTTGTGTATATACGGGGGCACAGTTACATCGATGTGATCAATCATCGCGGGTTCCAGCCGGTTTTCCTCGATCAAGCTGAGAATGACTTCAGTGCTGCCAAGGGTTGCCCCGCAACTGGGAAATTTTTTAAACATCAGGTTTTGAAGCTTAAATTTTTTTCCCAGCCCGGTCGTGGCTGCTTCAGGGTTGAGCAGGTCCTTACCGAAAAGGTGAAAATACCCGTACACTCCTTCAAGAAACCGCTTTGGTCCGGTGATTCCGGCGCGGGCGAAGCGTGCGCAACTGACACCGCTTTGGGCAACCCAGCCCTGAATCACCCGCACGGCCAGAGAACCGTCGATATTGCTCTGGAAACTTCCGCCGCTTTTATTGAATGCGAGCGCCAGTGTGTTCCAGGTTTGTCCCGGGTCCAGCCGGAGTATTTTTGCGGCGGCGGCTGCGGCTGCAAAAACGGCGCAGACACCGGTCGGGTCAAAACCATCGTAAGCCGCCTCGGTAAGGTTCAAGCGGGCGGCCACTTCAGTGCCCAGGGCCAGGGCCGTCAAAAAATTTTTACCACTGCAAGAACCGACCAGTTCAGCTGCGGCCAGGGCAGCCGGTACAACCGATGACCCGATATGCAAACCGGGTTCTACCGCATCGCAGAAATCAAGTGCTCGTGCCATAACGCCGTTGACCAGGGCTGCATTTTCAGCCGGAATTTTACCGCCATAGTTTAAAATAGTCGCCTCGGCTGTCCCGCCCAATTCCCTGTACAGGTTGACGAGTTGCTCACAGCCTTCGGCCCGGGCCCCTGCAATGGTAGTGCCCAAAACAGTCAGCACCATATTTTTGACAACTCCCAAGGGCTCCGGCGGAATATCTTCAAAATTCGATTTACAGATATATTCGACAAGTTTTCTTTCCGTCTCCATCTGTACCCCTCCTTTTCTTGGCGGGTCGTTGACCGGCGTTTGCGGCAGGAATCGACTAAGGCGAAATGATATCCATGGATACGGGAACCGGTTTCAGTGTAATCTCGTTATTCTGCCGGCTGATGACAATATTTTTTAGCCAGTCCTGATCATTTTCCGCGGGATAATCGCTGCGATAATGCGCGCCCCGGCTCTCGGATCTGAGCAGTGCCGCCCGGCAAACCATTTCAGCTGAAAAGAGCATATTCTGTAACTCCAGCGCCCGAATGAGCTCCCTGAAATTTTTCAACCGGAGGACAGGAATGGCTGAGCGCAGCCCTTCTATTTTTTCAATGGCGTGAGTCAGATCTTTCGCATGGCGGGTAATTCCGGCCTGATACCACATGGTCTCCTTCAATGAACGGCGCAGTTGCCGAAGATTGGCATTCCCGCCGGCGCCAAGCGATTCAAGTCGGTTTCTTTCAGCGGCGATCTTTTTTTCAGGAAGTTGCGGTCGTTGGCGTTTATGGGCTTTTAAAGCCGCCATTTTTCCGGCAATGCCGCCCATGGCGAAGACTTCTGCAAGGGCGTTTCCGGCCAGTCGATTGGCGCCGTGTGCCCCGGCACAGACCTCCCCGGCCGCAAACAGGCCGTCAATTGGGGTCTCTCCATATGCGTCGATTATCACTCCGCCGCTGCAGAAATGCGTCGTCGGAGAAACGATGAATTCCTTTTTATGCGGGATTTTGAACAACGACCGGTACCTACGCTGGGTCGATTCGGATGCCCGGCTGAGGTCCATGATCACCCCGCCTTTGACCCCGCGGCCCTCCAATATCTCCTGCATGATCGCCTGCGTCAGCCGATCCCGGGTCATTTGCATGATATCATTCAAGCCATGCCTGATAACAATATTTTCCCCATCCGCGTTTTTGAGAGCTGCCTTGTCCCGCATGACTAGATCTTCGTACAAAATAATGCGGGTGCCCATCTTTCCGGCGGCCGTGGGATAAAATTGAATAAACTCCATGTCTTTAAGGGGCACGCCCACCTCAAAAGCCAGGGCCAGCCCATCTCCACAGATCCCCGGGGCATTGTTGGTATGCAGAAAAATTTGAGCAAAACCACCGGTGGCGAGCACAAAACACCTGCTGACAAAAGCTATGAATTTACCGTCTCGCGTAATTCCCACAGCAGTCGCGATGCGGCCATTTTTTGAGGTGAGCAGCCGGGTAATAAATACACTGTCTGCGAAACGAACACCGCTTTCACCGGCATATTTTTTTAACGGAAGGACAAGGCCGCTGCCTTCTCGCCCCAGGGCCATGATATGCCTTGGATAGCTATGCCCGGGCACATGAATGGCAAATGGTTGGCCCTTGTATTCGAAAAAATTGACGCCGCATTTCTCTAAAAAAGGCATCTGAGGTCCGGCTTCTTTGGCGACGGCGGCAACCAATTGCTGGTCATTGATGAACCGACCGGCAATGACCGCATCTTTGAGAAAAGCCTCGGGATTGTCCCGCGGCTCCGACCAGCCGCTGGGTGCCGCAAAAGTCGCTTTGGAAATCAGGGTATTATTTGCATATCCTGTTCGCGCCTTTGATACCAGCAAAACATCGGCACCTGTATGTCTGGCTTCGATTGCGGCTCTGAGTCCGGCACCTCCGCCACCGATGACCAATACATCACAGGAAACAACATCTAATTGGCTCAGTTTCACCGTTCCTCACTGCTTCAGAATCCATCCACCCCGTTTAAGAAAATTTTCCAGATCAATTTTCTGGCGGTCCTTTCGAGGCAGGCAGTCTTTTTTATCGAGCAGGGTTTTGGCTTCTGCCGGATTCTCCGCATAACTCTTTTCAAATTCCGATCACTATGTTGCATAGCGTCGATCGCCGACAATGGTCAAGCAGATTCGATTACATGCCGGGTCTTTTAAAATTAATCGCTTTTCTGATGGCATCCATGATTTCACCCAAAGTGGCTCTGGCTTCCACGGCTTGCATGATGGGCTCAATACAATTTTCTTGCGGTCTTTGCCGTGTATGAAGCTCCAGTGCCTCCAGAGCCCGTTTAACCGGTTCCTGGGGACGATTTTTCTTGTAATCGATAATCTCCTGAATTCTTTGGTGTTGCCACTCGTCGCTATGTCTGAAAATGCTTATCTTCGTAGAATCCCTCTCATCGCGAAATAGATTAACACCGACGATTGGCTGCTGGCCTGAATTCATGTCGTCACCCAGCTGGTAGCGCATTTCGGTGATTTGATCCTCTACCCAGCGGTCAAGAAAACACTGCACAAATCCCCCTCTGTCCTCTATGAGCTTGAGCAATTCCCAAATCTCCTCTTCAAGTTCGTCTGTAAGCCGCTCCACCAGATAGCTGCCGCCCAAAGGGTCCACGGATTTTGTAACGCCGGTCTCATAAGCGACAATTTGCTGGGTTCTGATGGACAATTTGTGGCTTTCTTCTGTGGGAAGCGAAAAAGCTTCATCATAACCCGTCGTGTGAATGGACTGAACGCCTGCCAAAACGGCGGCAAGGGTCTGAATTCCAGCACGGACGATATTATTGAGCGGTTCCTGTGCCGTGAGGGGCAAAGCTGAAGTCTGACACGCCGTTCGAAACCACATACTTCTTTCGTTTTTGGCCTTGAATTTTTCTTTCATAATGCGCGCCCAGATGCGGCGCATTGCGCGCAATTTGGCGATTTCTTCAAAAATATCCATGTGAACGGCACTGAAAAAGCCGATTCTGGGGGCGAAACTGTCCACCGCCAATCCCCGTTGAATGAGCCCGCGGGCGTAGTCCTGGGCAAGGGCCAGGGAAAATGCGGCCTCCTGGACGGCATTTACCCCCGTCTCGCGGATGTTGTATGCATTGATATTGACGATGTTCCATTTCGGGGAGCGCTGGATCATGTATTCCATCACATCAAGAGCGATCTTGACGGCGTGTTCAACGGAAAAAAACGTCGTAATCGACTGAAACGTCGGGCCGACAAATTGCGAAAGCGGGCAGTTCATAATGGTGCCGATCAAATTCTCCCAGGCAGTCCCCCGCTGTCTGGCGAGCAGCAGATATTGCGCGATGATGACGGCCGAGGTCGGCGCTTCGACAATCATGGTATTGCTGACCTGATCAAGAGGGATGTCCTCGTATAAGTCAGCCATATCCTCATAGATAACCAGCGAAGAGCCCTGGAGGCCCACATCTCCCTGAGCCAGCGGGTTGTCGGGGTCAAGGCCCAGATGAGTCGGCAGGTCCGGATCCATGTTGATTCCGGTTTGGCCGATGGAAAGCAAATATTTGATTCGTTCGTTGCTCTCTTTGCCGGAGCGGTATCCGCTTTGCTGCCGGCGGGTCCAAAGTCGGCCGCGATACATGGTTTTATGGATGCCGCGGGTAAAAGGATAAACACCCGGCAGTTCCGGCTTCCTGCCGGCATCCGGAGGAGTGTAAACTTCTTTATATTCTCTGCCGGAGAGGCTTTTGAAGTGCGGTAAGCGCTCTCCGTCCTGATAGGGGCTTTTCGTCATTCGGGTTTTATTTGGGTTCATTTTCTGCTCTCCTTTTATAGGCAACGCCGTTTTATATAGAATAATGGATTGTAATCATTGGGATTCATTCAAGAAGTCGGTCAGGCCTTCGATGATCGTATCTCGCATGGTTCCGGGGGTAAAAACGCATCCAACCCCCAATCGTTTGAGTTCATCCACATCTTCAGCGGGAATCACACCGCCGACGATCAATTTGATCCGGTTCATCTGATGCGCCTGCAGCAAGTCGGTCAGTTTGCGCATATAAAATAGATGCTCACCTCCTAAAAAGCTGCAGCCAATGGCATCCACCCCTTCCTGTAAGGCAGTTTGCAGAAGGCTTTCAGGGGTATTGTAGATGCCGGCATAGACCACCTCAAAACCGGCATCCGAAAGCCACTTGGCAACAATGATAATACCGTTGTCGTGGGCGTCGAGTCCCATTTTTCCAAGCAACAGCCTGGTTTTTACGTCTTTTTTCATTTAGTTCTCCTTGTGCCCGGCCGAATCATAGCCGGCAGCCACCCGCAAATTCAGTTTTTTGTCCTATGGGGTGAGATCCGAATTATAATTAAACCCAGGGGTCAGGGAGTTTTTCTATCCTCGTTTCGCGTAAAGCACGCCAGGGGCTCTGTGACTTTATTTGAAGATGCCGGTGCTTGCCGCGAAATGGGTTCCAAGAAAAACTCCCCGATCCTCATTAAACCGACTATTCGGTTTAATTCGGCCTTCCGGTCTATTAATATCGGTGAGGCGAACGATTTCAAGTTCTTTTTTAGGCGAAAATTTGCGATTCGGCAACTATAGGCAAAATTAAATCGGTAACAGCTTTTTGCCGAGGGTGTGAGGATAAAAGAGACACCTCGAATTATCAAAATGCAGCAAGCAATCTGAGCCTGTTTTTATCACTCAAAATGTGAACGCGCCCGGTCGAAGGCCTTGCTCAGATCGTCCATGGCCGAATCCACCCCGGATTTCATTTCCTCCCAGGCTTTGCCGCTTGCAGATTCCAATTTATTCAATTTATCTGCGGCCACCTGTTTCTTGTTGCGCAGTTCTTCCAGGGTTTGACTCAATTTCGCTTGGCTTTCCTCTTTAAGATCGGTCGCCTTGGATTGCGTTTTGGCCTGCAGTTCCTTGATTTGCCGGTCAAGCTCCTGCAGTCTGGCTTCTATCTGCTTCTGATATTCTTCTTTTTGCTGCAGACTGTAGGTCTTGGCAGTTTCCATTGCTTCTTTTGCTTCCTTTTTTACGTCCTGTGAAGTCACTTTCATCTGCGGCTTTTCACTTTCTTTCCCATTCCCGCATGCCAGCAGAAAAGCCGAGCCGAAAAATGCCGCCCCTATTATTAAAGCAACTATTTTTTTCATTTGTACCTCCCTTTTTTAAAAGTAAGCTGCTTAATATTAATTCGTTAGCCTAAGCGCTTCAACCTTTAAACTTTAATTCAAAGGTATTGTGAAACTTTTGAACTTTTCGAATCCGCTTGCAGTCGACAATTCCCAATATTTTCATATCTTTAGTTCAAAGAACGCTATTTGTTTTTCAGACGATAATTTATGTAAACTGAAGGCAAAATCCATACGTCTATAGGATTGAAGCCGATTTGATGCATTTTTACATGTCTATAAAGAGGATAAGACCCATGAAAAAGAATATCCATTTGATTTTTTTAATAATCGTGCTGCTTTTGACGATCCCGCTGTATGGTTATGCGAATGGCAGGATTTTTGTTGGTGGACACGGGGGCGGGCACGGTTGGGGAAGACATTCGGGACACGGGTTTTATTGGGGAGGCACGATCACGTTGGGGCCCTGGTATCCCTGGGGGCCATGGTCCCCGTACGGAGCGTGGTACCCCTATCCCTATTATGCAGGTCCGCCGGTTGTCATCCAGCAGCAGCCCCCGGTGTATTTCCAGAAAGAGCAGCCGGAATCCAATTACTGGTATTACTGCCAGAATCCTCAGGGATACTACCCCTATGTCAAAAGCTGTCCGGGGGGCTGGATGAAAGTGGTGCCGGAGGCGCCCCAGCAGTAGAGGAGGATAATCCTTATGAAAATAAAGTGCAGCAGGGCTTTTTTGATTGTTCTGGTCGCAGCGGCGCTGGGAGGGTGTGCAACGATGCCGTCGGGCCCAAGTGTCATGGTGCTGCCAGGCACCGGGAAATCTTTTGAAGCTTTTCAGGCCGATGACGCTGTTTGCAGGCAGTGGGCCGCTCAGCAAACCGGCATAACACCCCAGAAAACGGTCAATAACAACCTTGCCGGCGGAGCGGCAGTTGGAACGCTGGCAGGGGCAGCCGTGGGTGCGGCAATCGGAGCTACTTCAGGTAACGCCGGTACCGGAGCCGTAATTGGGGCCGGCAGCGGGTTGGCGCTTGGCTCGGCTGCGGCTGCCGGTCCGGCCGCATCAGCCGGGCAGCAGGCCCAACGGCGTTACGATAACGCATATCAGCAGTGCATGTATGCCAAGGGCAACCAGATACCGGGCGTTATGCGCGGATCGCAACGTGCTTATCAAGCCATGCCGCCGCCGCCACCGCCGCCATCGCCAAACTCCAGCGCGCGGCCGCCCGCTCCGGTACCGCCGTCAGCGGGAGGAAACCCACCACCACCGCCGCCGCCCCATGGCTAAGCCCAGCGAGGCGGCTA
>JARRJQ010000021.1:12359-36310 GCA_037388985.1 Desulfobacterales bacterium
TCTGACGACATGATTTTTTACATAAAGGGCCCGGATGTGGCAGGAGATCGGTAGGGGCCCGGTTTTAACAGAAAAAGGAGAATAGGTTATGCGTTATACGGTAATAATCGGATTTATCGCCGTGCTTTGGTTACTGGCCGGCGTACCGGCGGCCGTACAGGCGTCCGGCATGCCGGATCAGCAGTCGGCCGCCGTTGGTCAAACGCCTCCACGGCTGAGCTTCATAGATGGGCAGGTATCTTTTTGGCGCCCCGGTGCCGAGGACTGGACCCAGGCACAGCTGAATACACCCCTGGAGTCCGGTGACGAGCTTTATACCGGCTCGCCGGGAAATCTGGAACTCCAGATCGGCGCGCGCGCCTTCGTGCGAGCGTGGGCGGACACCCAGCTCGGACTGGAGAATCAGGAACCGGATTTTCTGCAGTTCAAGGTAACCACGGGCTATGCTTCTTTTGATCTGCGCACGCTTGAGCCCGGGCGTACGGTGGAGGTGGACACACCCAACGCGGCCTTCACCATCGACCATCCGGGCTACTACCGCATCGACGTAAGCGACGAGCGGACATCATTTATCGCCCGTCGAGGCGGTCAGGCCACCGTCACCCCCGCCAGCGGGGGATCTTTGGCCATCGCACCGAGTGAAGAAGTGGTCGTCGAAGGCACCGCAAGCCCCACGGTCAGCTCTTACGCGGCGCCGGAGCTTGATGAATGGGACAAATGGAACTACGCCCGCACCGATCAGCTCATGGACGCGGTGAGTGCGCGCTATGTTTCTCCGGAAATATACGGCACAGCTGATCTCGACTCCTATGGAACCTGGCGGATCATGCCTACCTATGGCCCGGTCTGGGTTCCGACCTCAGTGCCGCCCGGATGGGTGCCTTACAGCACCGGATCCTGGATCCGGGATCCCTTCTACGGGTGGACCTGGGTGAGTGCAGAACCCTGGGGTTGGGCGCCCTGTCACTATGGCCGCTGGGTTTTCGTCAATGGTTTCTGGGGTTGGGCGCCGGGACCGGTGGTGGCCAGACCGGTCTATGCGCCCGCTCTGGTGGCCTTTTTCGGCGGACCGAATGTTTCCGCCGGCATTGCTGTAGGCAGCGGACCCCTCGTGGGATGGGTGGCTCTCGGCTGGGGTGAACCGCTTGTGCCCTGGTGGGGACCGAAAGGCTTCATCCATCGACCCTGGTGGGGCGGCTGGGGAGGTCCGCACGTACATCACGCTCTGGTGGCAGTCGGCGAAAATCACTTCGGCCGCGGCCGCATTTCCTCGTTCCGTCTTGCAAAGGTGAATACGAAGAACTTTCGGCCGATCCATAGCGCACCCCGTCTCAACGCTACCTCCGCAAGCTTTGAGCCTGATGCAAGACGCGGCATCCGGCCTCCTGAAAGGAATCTGAAGCGGTCGATAGTTGCGACCCGGCCGCCGCATATCTCAGCGGGGCAGGCGCTGGTGAGAAAGCCAAACAGCAGGCGGGAAGGGATTTCCGGACCGCCGCACCTTGTCGGCGCACCCAGGCAGCGGGAAGCCCGCGAGGCGTTGCAGCGTCCGCCCTTCGGGCGCAGCACGATTGAACGCCCCATGGGCGATCGGACTCAGCGATATGTGCCGCCAAGGTTTGAAGAACCCCGGCGCAATGAGAGGCTCTCAAAGGCCGGTCCTTTGGTGACCCGCCCGTTACCGTCGCAGTCCGTAAACGAGCCGCACGGGATCGGTCGCTCATCGGAGATGGCCAGATCACCGGCCGGCCGCTCTGAAGGCCTGCACTCGCAGAAGCGTTGGTATCCGGGTAGGCCCGCCAATAACATTTCACCAAATGAGCCGCACGGGATCGGTCGCTCATCGGAGATGGCCAGATCACCGGCCGGCCGCTCTGAAGGCCTGCACTTGCAGAAGCGTCGGTATCCAGGTGGACCCGCCCATAACATTTCACCGTATGGGTTCAACAGGGGCCGTGCTCAACGATAAGGGCGGTGCGCAACCAGATGCCGCTGCCACTCGGATTCGGCCGGGGAGATCTTGCGCGCGAAAAAGGTCATCCTAAGCGCAACCCTTTACCTGTGATAAAATACGTCCACAGCGGTAAAAATTTTATATCATAGAAAGGAGCGAATAAACATGAGGCGGCAGATTTTTGCTCTACCTGAGGCGGATCCATTTTTGACTTTGGACAGCGAGATCGTGCGGTTGAATGCATTTTTCACATCTCTGGAATCCAAAAATTGGCAATTACCAACACGTTGTGAAGGCTGGACCGTCCGCGATATGGTGGCACACCTCGACAGTGACGAAGAATATAATGAAGCCTGTCTTGACAACACCCTTAATGCCCTGTCGGCAAATTTCACCAGTCTCGATGAGTTTAATCAACAGCAAGTTCGAAAACGGGCCCATTTGTCAAATGAGCAAATCTTAAATCAATGGCGCACCCGGCAGTCCCGGGTACGTCAATCCTGGGAAAAACTGGGCCTTAAGGCCAGGATTAACACCTCAATTGGACCCTATCCGCTCGAGGCCCAGATCTGGCATATCACTTCAGAATATTCCACGCACGCCGATGACATGAGCGTAGAAGTACCGCCAGACGAGCAGCAACCCAGGCTTTTGTGGAGATTTCAATTTTCGGCCTTTGCCGTGCAGGAAAAAAATAATCCACCCGGCCTGGAACACAAAGGAGACCGCATGATTATAACCATGAAGCAACACCGCCTCGCATTATCTTTGGAGGACTTTGTTGCCGCCGTCAGCGCTCGCCTCCCCCTTCCTCAAAACCAGGAAGATCGTCGACTCATTCAGGCACTTCGAACCTTGGCATAATAGACGCCTGCAATTGCCTCTTATTGTAATTTGACTTAAAATCTCCCTTATGCCCACTTTAGCAGATTCCAGCCCTGCCAGGTGTCACTCATTTCAGAGTCTGACCGTCTTTTAAACGGATGCGAGCCAATTCTTCGAACCAGCGCACCACACCGGTATGGTCGACCCCACGTTCCAGCCCGGATTGCGCGGCTACCCAAAGCTCTCGACAGGCGCTGCTAAAAAGAGCAGGTATCCCCATTTCCCTGGCAAGATCCGTTACAGTCGTCAGGTCCTTTACCATCAGATCAAGAGAGAATCCGGATGAAAAGGAACGGGAAAACACATACTGGGCCATCTTATTCTCTGTGCTATTATTTCGACCCGTAGACGCGTTGAGGATGTCATTCATGACTCTGGGATTAACTCCGAATTTCTGTCCAACCAAAAGCACTTCGGTCGCTGCGATCAGGCCTGCGGCCGAGCACATGTTGTTCAGGGCCTTTACGGCATGCCCGGATCCCAGTGAGCCGCTGTGAAAAATCCGTGACCCCAATACCTCGAAGACTGGACGACATCGCTTCACGACTTCGCCCTTTCCTCCGGCAATGATGGTTAACTCGCCGCTTTTCGCTTTCGGCACGCCACCGGATACCGGTGCATCGATCATCTGGATCTTACGGGATGCGAGCAGTTGGCCGAGCTTTTTGGTGCCCATCGGCGAAGATGAGCTCATATCGATCAGGATCGTTCCTGGAGACATGACCTCAATCATGCCTGCGGATCCTTCCGATCCCCGAACAACCGCTGAAACCGCCTTGCCGTCGGGAAGCATGGTAATAATCAAGGCGCATCTTTTTGCGGCCTCAGCGGGTGTATCCACTCCTTTGGCGATTCGGCCTTTCAAAAAAGTTGCCTGGACATCACTTCTGAGGTCGTAAACCGACAATGAATAACCTGCCTCTGCGAGCCGTGATGCCATGGGAAATCCCATGTTGCCCAGACCGATAAAACCGATTTGTTTTGATTTTTCCATCATCGCTCTTTTTTGGACTCAATTTCCTGAAAGGTTTCTTTGGCCGCACGGAAGCTGTCCACTGCCGCCGGAACACCACAATAAATGGCGGTCTGGAGCAGAACCTCCATGATATCGTTCTTGCTGCAGCCATTGTTTAAAGCGCCTCTTATGTGCAGCTTTACCTCGTGGGGTCGGTTAAGGGCAGTGAGCATGGCCAGGTTAAGCAAACTGCGGGTTTTGCGGTCCAGTCCCGGTCGCGTCCAGACAGTGCCCCAGCAGTATTCAGTAACGAGCTCCTGCAAAGGGCGATTGAAATCGTCAGCCTGCGATATGGAAGCATCCACATACTCGCCACCCAGGACCTCCCGGCGAACCCGGAGTCCC
Source organism: Desulfobacterales bacterium (assembly GCA_037388985.1). GTDB lineage: Bacteria > Desulfobacterota > Desulfobacteria > Desulfobacterales > JAHEIW01 > JAHEIW01. Next base: position 16,559 of record JARRJQ010000021.1, read on the forward strand.
TTTTCGAAAAGTTCACTCGTCATCATTATCTCCCTTCTCTATTGATAGGCTTTTTTTCAAACTTCGATAAAGACAGATCCCTTGGTCTTCTTTTTCAAGGCCGGTAAACGGCTTCTGCCTCCCGGATCAGATCCAGAGCAGTCGTCAGCGTCGACAGATCGGCATCGATCCGGCCGTCGGCTCCGGCGACATCACCGTGGCCGATGATTTCGGCCTTGCTGCGGGAGATTTGGTCTCCGATTTGAAGGTGTCCGCGCCATATCACCGAAGGCTGGCCCCGGTACCAGCTGTAATTGTGGTATTCGTTTTGGTCGAAGCTTTTGTTCACCTCAATATAATAATCGTAGCGGCCCAGTTTAAGTGCGCGGCGAGGCTTCCAGTTCCAGATGAACTGCCCGGCTTTGGGCGTGGCGGAACTGATCGCATCGACAAGGGGCGTTGTTTTGGACGGATAGAAGTTGGCGGCGTCGTTTTTGATTCCTCTTTGATGGGCCCAGACCGGAAGCACACTCAAACGCGATCCGCCCAGGCGGTCGTCCAGCCCACCGCCGCGGTTGCCCAGCCCTTTACGGGCCGTTTTGCGGGTGACATAGATTGTATCGATGAACTTGCCGGATTCATCGTTCAGCCAGATAGCCAGCTGGCAGCCGTTCTGGGTCAAAACGATCCGCAACGATAGAACCGGACCGCTATTTTGCGATTCGCCGAAAAGATCCCCCGGTCGGAGTATCATCAGGAAAAACAGACCGATGAAACACCGCACGGCAATTTTGCGGGCTACGGTTTTTAGCATGGCAAACGCTCCTGTTTTTGCACATCGTCCATTCGGCTATGGACAATTATGATGCCTTTTCCATATTTCGGGATCATGCCCTTTAGGGATATTTTTACAGGGGTCACCTGAATGATTTTTCCTTTGCAAATTCGTTATAAATCCTTGATTGTTTGATCCTCATACCTTTTTGTGAGTTCATAGGCATTAGCATTATTTTATGCGTTTCCAATTAGCAATAAAAAAGAAATACATTTTTGCGTATTGAATCTGACATTGGAGACCGCCGGGCTAAGGGCGCTGCTCCATTTGCCTGGATCTATTTGTCTCCGGCAGCCGATCCCAGAAAATACAAAAAAACGGGTCCCAGCAGGCAGGCGGCGCCCATTGCCAGAAATCCCATTCCCCATGCCAGCAGACCGCCGCCGAATAAATCGAGTAGCACGCCGACAGTCAGGGGACCCAGGAAAGCTGCACCGAAGCCTAAAGTCGAATGAACGGCCAGGGTGGTTCCGCGCAGATGCGGCGGTGCGGCGGCCACGGCTCCGGCGGTCAGCGAAGCAGAATCCCCGGTGATCGTCATTCCGTAAAAGACGGTCAGAAGCACTACCAAAAAATACGGTAGCGCCGCAGTAAAACCGATAAAGGCCCCCAGTCCGGCCGATACCAGCATAACCGTGGAAATCAACTTTCTGCGGCCGAATTTTCGGGACAACTCATTGCCGCCGATGCTGGCCGGAACACCGAGCAGATTAATGAGAAAAGCGACCTGGGTCGGGCTCCAGACAAAGGCTTCGGCCGGTTGCCGGTGGATGCTGAAGACCAGAAAGGCAACGATCCATGCGCGAAATGAGAAAAGCTCCCACATATGGACGGCATAACCCAAAACATAGGCCATCACCGAACGAGATCTGAAGACGACATTGAAATCGGAAAACGAAATTCTTTTCTGCGAGCCATGGGTTCTGCCGCCGGGGGCAACCATGACGATGATGGCCAGTGCGATTGCGCCTCCGGCCGCCGAGGCAATAAAGGCCCATCGCCAGCCCGCCGCTTTGTTGATTTCACCGGCCAGAAGATACGACAGGCTGGCGCCGACGCTAAAACTGGCGGTATAGAAGGAAACGAAGCGGGACTGAAGCGTTCCCTCGGTATGATCGCTGACCAGTTTAAGCCCCGGCATGTATATCCCGGCCAGACTGATCCCGGCCAGAAAGCGCAACACCAGCGCCGACCAGAATCCTTGTGCCATAAAGGCATAGCCGAGGGCCGTCAATACGCTGAATATCGAGCCGGCGCACATAATTTTGCGTGCATCTATTCTGTCGGTGATGCCCGCCAGGATCGGGACAAAGATCATGTAGCCGGCATAGTAACCAGCGCTGATCCAACCCAGGGCGGTGTTACTCAATTGCCATAGAGCTTTGAAGGTCGGCAACAGTGCGGGGAATGCGGCAATCGACGACAGGCCGAATATTTCCGCCAGGCAAACGATTAGCGTGTGCCGATATGCCGATTTTGCTCTCACGCAATTAGGCTAATGCTATTTGTAGGAAAAAGAAAGCGGAAATATAGCGCGCAAGACTGTGCAAAAACGGACACACCAATTTTTTCAGGGCGGTCCATGCGCCTCACGGTCAAACAAAAACAGCTGCACGGCCTCTTTGCGGCTCCGGGTTTTTTTACAGTTCCGAATACGGTTCAAGATGAGATCTTCATTCACTATTCAAGCGTTGACCCCTTTTAGTTTATATGACAAATATGTTCTGTGACTGTTTCTTTGACAATAATGCCGACACACGATTGTTGTTGGCTTTTAAAGATGAATGAAAGGAGAGAAAAGTGAATGCTTTAGAGTCAGGATGGGAGCTAAAGGGTGTCTATAACGAAGCTTGCGCTTCGGAAGGCCATTGTCCATATTATTTTGGTCGAGACAAGGAAGGCGGATGCCGCTATTTCATGGTTTTCAGGATTATGGAAGGCATCGTCAATGATGTGGATCTTTCCGGTGTTGCAGCTGTTTATGTGGGTGATCTGCCTTACGCAACATATGCAGAGGTACACGAAAAAGGATCTGAGGGAGCCATTTATATCAGCGACGATACGACTCCGGAGCAACGCAAGATTCTCGATATACTAACGGTCAATTCACTGGGCGGCGTTATAATGAAAAAAGTACTGGGAACCCGGTATGTAAAAATAGATATTGAAGAGGCGGAAGATACAATTCATGTAAAAATGCCTTCAGGTGAAATGAAAATGCATCTCACCAGAAGCAATGACGGTAAACCGGTTCGGATTGAAAATGCAACCCTCCCCTTTATAGCGAACGTGAGGGCGGCCCACACTCCGTTTTGGAATTGGTCCGATTATAACCGCCACTACGACTATAAGAACCGTTGCGGCACCTGGGCCGATTTTGTCATGACACCTATGCCGAATCAGTCATAATGGTGGAAGATGAGCCGCAGGAGTTATTCAACTTAGCCAAGAATGCTGCCCCCTAAGTTCGAATTTTGCGCAGAAAACCGATAATGCCCTGAGGGGCAAGCAGCATGATGATCACCAAAATGATGCCTTGCATGATGAGGCTTATTTCGGCATACCTGGCAAGTGAAAAGTATAAAAAAACGACGACAAGCGTTCCTAAAATGGGCCCCCCTTCCGTACCTTCTCCTCCGATCACCGTGGCCAGCATGATAATGACCAACCATTGTATGCTAAAGGCGCTGGAAGGTTCGATGTAGCCCTGGTAGACGTAGAAGATCGCTCCGGCAAGGCCGCTGATGAAAGCGGCGATGACAAAGGAATATAGCTTCAATTTGAAGACATTGACCCCGGAACAAGCCGCGGTGTTGTCATTGTCTCGAATTGCAGCCAGGCCGGTCCCTAATTTGGACCGCAGGATCAATCTTATGATGAGAATGGAGACCAGGGCGACCGCCAGAGCCAGCCAATACGTCAGTGCCGGAGGAATCTGGTTGACGCCCTTGATCGGATATCCCCCGCCCCCTCCATATAGCGGTTTTCCCACGGGAACCCACATAAGAAACACATACCTCAATATCTCGGGTACGACTAATGTGCCGATGGCGAAGTATATGCCTTTCATCCTGAAGACAGGGAAAGAGATGATTAAGGCAAAAAGAGCCGCCACAAGGCTGCCTAAAATCATCCCGATATAGTAGGGACACCCCACCCATGTCAGTATGGTCATGGTATACCCGGCCAGTCCGATAAAGGCTGCCGGGCACAGGGATATCAGGCCGCTGTAACCGGCCAGCAAATTCCACATGTTTGCCAATGAGAGATAAATGAAGAATATGAAAAGGTAGAGGAGCCAGAGTCGTGGTGCCCCGATCACCGGGAAGAGAGCCAGCACAACGCTGACTGTTATCAGTAGCACAAGACTCTTTTGCGATTGAATTGCTGCTGTTTTCATGCTTTCCCTATCGACCGAAAATCCCACGCGGTATGATGGCCAACACGACCAACACCATGATATAGGCAACAAGCATCTGGGCGGCGATACCAAAAAAGTATCCGCCGATGGTCTGTGCCAGACCAAAAGCGATTCCAGCCACCAGTGTTCCTGCGATGCTGCCCATACCTCCCAATATGACAACGCCGAGAGCGATGATGAGAAAAGACATTCCGGACAGCGGTGTAAAGGGAAATGTCAATCCGAGAAACACACCGGCGATTCCCGCAATGGCGGTAGCGATGCCGAAGGTATAAGCATAGATTCGGTTCGTATCAATCCCCATCAGCTGAGCGGCTTTCCAATCCTGGGCGGCTGCGCGAATCGCCACACCCATATATGTCCTTTTCAGAAATTCGCGGAGGAAGATCATCACGATGATGGCGACGATGAGATCGAGCAGATAGACCAGGGGCACATGAATGGGACCGGCACTGAAGCTGTCGACGGAATATGATGTCGTCAAACCCCGGGACAAAGGGGTCCAGATCAGTTGATAGGTGTTTTGCAAAATGATGGAAATCCCAAATGCAATGATGAGTGTAGCGTCCATTGATATTCGAAAAGCGCGGTTGAGGAGATATCTCTGGATGCCATAGCCGATTCCAAAAAAGATGGGCATACCGCAGATTAAACTCAACATGGGATCAACGCCCGCGAAGGTCAAGCCGACGAACCCGAAGTAGCTGCCTAATATGACCAGATCCCCATGCGCGATATTGATCTCCTTGACAACCCCGAAAATAAGGGAAAGACCCAGTGCAATCAGACTGTATAATCCTCCCAGCAAAATACCCATGACAAGGGGTGTCGCAAGATCGCTTAGTATGCTCATAGGGAATCAGTCCTTTTTAGGTGCCGAAATAGGCCTTTTGGACCTTTGCTTCCTCTCGAAGGTCATCGACACGGCCGCTCAGTACGATGCGTCCCGTTTCCATGATATAGGCTGAGTCAGCTTCAACGAGACTTCGCCTTACATTTTGTTCAACGAATAAAATGGTGATCCCCCTTGCTCTGATTTCCCGCAAAGCCTTATACAGGTCATTGATCAATATGGGCGCAAGTCCGAGAGACATTTCATCTAGCAGCATCAGTTTCGGGTTGGACATCAAACTGCGCCCGAGGGCCAGCATTTGTTTCTCTCCGCCACTGAGGTTTTTTGCCAATCGGGCTCGCAAGGCTTCAAGAACCGGGAAAAGCTGATAAACCCGTTTAAGATTCCGGGTGTATTCGGATCGCGCCTTGGGGTTGTATGAACCGATTTTTAGATTCTCCAACACACTGAGATCGGGAAAGATTCTTCCTCCTTCGGGTAAAAGGGAAATGCCGAGATCGAGGATTTCAAAGGGTTGCAAACCGGAGATATCTTTGCCTTCGAATTCGATAGTACCTGCCGCCGGATGAAGTAACCCTGAAATGGTTTCCAGCAGGGTTGATTTACCCGAGCCGTTGGCACCAATAATTGCCGTGATTTCCCCTTCGTTTACCGACAGCGATACATCCCAGAGGGCTTGAAAGCTTCCATGAAACACATCGATGTGGTTGGCTTTCAGTATGGTATTGCCATTCATTATCCTGCTCTGCACTTATGTTCGAGGACGCCGCAATTGATGTGAGCGGACTAGAACCCATCGCAAAAATAGGATTTTGGTTCAAGATTCCGTCTTCGCCTAAAGGCTTCGCCGGGACACGCGCGGCGGGGCCGAGTTTTAAACCGCAGGCAACCTGCTGGTTGTCGAGGATTTAAAACGAGGCACCAACAAAGATATTGGGCCAAAAGACATTTTTGAGATGGGTTCTACACTGTTTCTCCTAAATACGCCTCTATAACCTTTTTATCTACCATGACTTCTTGTGATTCCCCTTCGGCGATCTTTATCCCTTCATCCAGTACGATAATCCTGTCGACCGCTTTGGTCATTATTTTCATAACATGTTCAATCAATATACACGTTATTCCCATTGCCCGCACCTGCTGCAGTATCTCGAGCATGCGAGGAACTTCTTCCTCGGTCAGGCCAGCGGCGACCTCATCGAGCAGCAGCAATTTCGGATCGCTGGCCAGAGCCCTTGCCAATTCCAGTCTTTTCAACGTTATGGCCGCCCACTAAGTCAAGTATATGAAGACCCTCACGCCTGGCATCACTTTTACCGAGGTTTCTTCCATATTCCGCCGCAACCATCAGATTTTCAAGAACCGTTAAATTAATAAAAGGCTGGGGTATTTGAAATGTTCTCGCAATCCCGAGTCGACAGATTTTGTGGGGGGACAGACCGGTAATGTCATTGCCCTGGAACCCAATGGCGCCGGCATCCGGCTTTAATACACCGGATATAATATTCATCAGAGTTGACTTCCCGGCGCCATTGGGGCCCATCAGACCCAAAACCATATGGGGTTGAAGCTCGAAGCTTACATCATAAACCGCCACCGATCCTCCGAAGTACTTTTCTACGTTCTTTACTGTAAGAATCGGAGGTGCCATTTCAGTATCCATCGGTCTTTTTATCGGTTATGATGACGATCAAGAATGGGTCGGCACTCAAGATGCTCTAATTAAAATATCCGTCCCATCGTGGCGCGCACGCAGGCCTGGACTGCAGCTTTTCAGCCGCAATCCTGGCCCAGTAGAGAAAAGACTTCGTTTTTTTAGTCCCAAGGCTTCGGAAATACTAATTTACCGGTTGCCGGCATAAAATCATTATAGGAAAAGACGATCCGCAACTCCCATTTATATCCTGTGTCCGTTTTGATCCACTGACCGACCTGACACGGTATGCGTTGGAAGTGGGTTTCTTTTTCGAACACCACACGCCCCCACATGCTGTTCATATCGGTCGTTGCCAAGGCTTCAAGGATATCATCCGCATCAAGGCTGCCGGCCCGTTCAATGGCGTTGAATAGGGTCTGCGCTACAGCATAGTTCCATCCAATACCCTGGGCCAGTGGCTCATTCTTGGCCTTATACCAGCGCTCGGCCAGTGATTTGGGTGTCGTGTTACCTATGCCGCGGGCATCCTTGATTTCAGGTGACCAATAGACTTCGGTCAGAACGCCGTTGGGCAAATCGCCTCCCCAGGCCACGATCTCTTGATAAAACATTGCGCCCCGGGTCGCGAAAACCAGTTTGGGTTTGAAACCCTGGGCCTTGCACTGCTTAAACATGATTCCCAGATCAGGTGCGGGAGCATTGCCCCAAATGATTTCGCAGCCGTGCTTCTTCCATGCCTGGATAAGGGGCGTAAAGTCCGTTGTACCGGGCGGGTAGATGCCGAATTGATCCTTGGAGCGATAACAATCATACCCCTGCTTTGTGGCGGCCCCGGTAAATCCCATATACCACCCCCGACCATCGGGATCATCCAGTGCGAAAACCGCTGCTTTCTTGTTCGTTTTCTCCGCATACTTACCCAGGGCACCGAACCATGTAGGCATCATCACATATCCCGGCTTGCCCTCACGGAAATCCCCTTTCATGGCCGGCGTGCCGATGGAAAAACCGAAGGCCCAGCTGTATTTCCACGGTGGCGACGCAGCTTGACGCATTCCCACCCATGGTTCATATGGCCCGATACCGAAAACGGCTGGAATTTTGTATTTGTCGGCTATCATTGCCGTGCCTTGACGGATGGCCGGTACCTCAAAATGGCCGCCCAGAAGGTGTACTTTCTCACGCAAAATCAGATCCTCTGTGAGGGGTGCGACCTTCAGAGGATCGCTCTGGCAATCCCGCGTTATCCACTTGACCGGCAATTTCTTTCCATATTTTTTGACATAGACGCCGCCTTGCTTGTTGATGTCCTCTATAGCCGCCTTCGTGCCAAAGCTTGATAACCCTCCGAAAATCGCATAGGGACCTGTGAAGGACACCGTATCGCCGATGCGAATCTCATCAGGAATATTTTCCGATAGCGCCGGCGTAACACCACCCCACAAAATGATTGCTCCAGCGATGACCATAAACAAGGGCATTAATAAAAAAGCGTTGACCCTTTTTCTCAGGAAATGTTTCTTTTCTTTCATAGCCAATCCCTCCTTTCATTTTTAGGGTAAAGAAACTCTCCTTGCTCATGCCCGGCAAATCCCCGAATGGGCCGATATCCACCAGGGCGTCAATCCCCGCAAAATTTTGGGGACATCCTCGACATTTACGCTGACTGTATATCTCCCTTCTCCAATTGCGCTAAAGCCCTCTGGTACCAGGGCTCGGCAATCCGCTTGGCTTTTTCCGAGGTAATGCGGCTATACATCCACTTGAATTTTGCTCTGACTTTCTCCTTTCCAAACGTTTTGACTCTCAGTTGAAGGAATTCCTCGATATTGTTTTCAAAATAACTCACGCTGTCGGCATCTTTGAGCATATTCTGATCGTTGGTGCCCGAAAACTCATGGCCCGCCACCAGAAATTTGACCCGTTCGATCATCTCGGGGTCGGCCTCCAGGCGACTCATCACTTCCGCTATGATATCAGCTCCTTTCGTAGAATGCCGGTGCAGAAACTCGGGGTCCATCCAGCCTTTGGGTGAACCGGCAACCATACGCTCCAATGGTGGAGGCGGAGATATCCGTTCAATATCATGTGCCAGCGCTGCGATCTTCAAGGCTTCGTCCGCATCCGGCATCAGCTTCAACAACCAGAAAACGGTTCGCCGGCTGTGAATCAAGACGCGCTCTTTACCGGCCTGTATGAAGAGGTTGGCGACATAATTCTCGACTTTTTCGTATATCTTTTGATTTTCTCCCAATAACAGTTTCCTGTCTGTCGGATTAGGTCAGTGCTCTCCCTCTTTCTTAATCGATGCGGCGAAGTCCCGGAAGATCTTATCCCTATTTTTCCAATTAGGGCCAAATTTACGATCGAAAACGGGGCCGGTCTTTTCCAGCGACTTAAGCCACACAGTCTTTTTCCGCCGCCCTTAACCACCTCTTCGAGCAATTCCTGCAAATCCATCATCAGCTCCTTTGGCAAAAAGGCGGCCGCTCCCATTTCAATGGATTTTTTTAACGCATCCGGCGTCACCTGATAGGCGGTGAGCATAATTGCAGGGAATCCCCTTGCATCCGCATTCTTCAGCAGCTCAAACCCGTTGACCCCCATGATGTCAAGAATCACAGCGTCATAGCTGTTTTTCAGAATCATCTGCAGGCCTGTCTCGAAATCAGTGGCCTTGTGAATTTGGCACATAGGTAACAGTTCGGAAATGGTTTCTAAAACATCGGGTTCATCGTCGACCGCCAATATTGTTTTCCCGTTTAGCGGGCTTTTACCGGATTCTATCATGCATTCTCCTTCACCGTGTTATCATGATTTTTCAGTTGTGCGCTTAGATGCCTTTAAATTTCGAGCCATTAAACCGGCAATATGTTCGGCGGGTGAAGCGGCTTTCTTAGCGGCAACCTTTGCCTGGCGGGTCTGCAGCCAAAACAGGCTCTGCGGAAAGGTCAAATCCTGATCGAGGGCCCATTCCATATCCTGCGGGGCAGCCAAACGCTCCTCTGTGGATTTGGCAATCCTGGCGATCTCAATTATTTCTTCATCGGAAAGGCAGGGCATGCTGCGCATGTTGTCCGGCACGTCGGCCCAATCCGCACCGGTTTTTGAGTAAATTACACATTTGGATTTATTGCCGATGTGCCTGTCGCTGATGGTAAGGTTTTCCTTGATCACGACAAAGCCATCGACGCTTTCCGCCCCGCTGACAACGCCCTCGCCAAGCCCCCAGTTCGCTTCCAGCAGTATCCGGGAAGCATCACCGTCCACCGGGTTGACGGTAAATGCAATACCGGACGCCCGGGCATTTACCATTTTGGGAATCGCTACCCCGAGTTCGTCTCCAAGGATGGGAAACCCCTTATTGGCGCGAAACGCAATGGCGCGGGGCGTGTAGGCGCTGGCCCATACTTTTTTCACATTATCCAGCACCTTATCAATCCCGCATACGTTCAGGTAGGTTTCAAACATGCCGGGACGGCTCTGGGTTCCGGCGGATCGGACGGATACGGCCAGATTTTCAACACCGGTTTCATCGCATAACATGCTATAGTGGTTGGAGATCAATTCTGTAAGGGCAGGGGGCATTACCTGATTTTCAATGGCGCTTCGAAGCTGTTCACTGAGTGCTTCAAAGTCCGCTATACCGGCGCCCTTCAGATCGCCGCATTTTTTGACATATGAGGACAACTGATCGTCGATACGGGTTTGACGGATAAATTCCCTGTACATTTCGATTGAAAGGGCAAATCCCGGCGGAACCGCCAGTCCCATGCGGATCATTTTTCCCAGGTTGGCGCATTTTTTCCCGACAATGTCATTGTGCTCCGGACCTAACTCCTTGAACCAAAAAATCAGTTGTCTAGCAGGCATATTTGCCTCCTGTAGTCCGTTTTGGCGAAAACCTTTAATGCATCACCCTCCCACCGTCCACCAGCAGTGTTTGACCGGTCACAACATCACTATCGTCCGAGCATAAAAAAAGAAGCGCGCCGATTAAATCAGCCGGCTGCTGCAGCCGGCCCATGGGTGTTCTGCTGGTATCATATTTGCTGACATCGTCGATGGACCGGCTCGCCTCCGAGTCGGTGAATCCCGGCGCCAGGGCATTGATCGTAATATTGTGGGGGCCCAGCTCCACGGCCATTGAGCGGGTTAATCCGACAACTGCGGCCTTGGAAGCCACATAATGGACAAACCCGTGCGATCCGGTAAAATAGGTTTCTGAAGAAAGATTGACGATTTTTCCTTTTCCCTGGCGCTGCATGTAAGGAAAAACCGCCCGGGTACACAGCCAGGCGCCTTTGACATTCACGGTCATCACTCTGTCCCATTCTGCAGGGTCGATCTCATAAAAAGGCTTGCGCTTGAGGCCGTAAATAATGGCGGCATTGTTGACCAGAATGTCAATTTGGCCAAAAGCGGCCACCGTCTCCTCTGCAGCCCTGCGACAGTCCGCCTCCACCGTCACATCCGCCCGGGTGCCTCGAGCCGTCCCCCCCGAAGCTGCGATCATGCGCACGGTTTCATCGGGATCGGCAATATCGAGCGCCACAATTTTCGCGCCTTCGCCGGCCAGGGCGGTCGCAAAGGTCTTACCCAGCCCCCTGGCCGCTCCGGTTACAATGGCGACTTTATCTTTGAGCCGCATACGCTTTTTCCTTCGTTTGGTTTTGGTTGAAATGCTACCAGGACCATCGTGCGCAGACAGTCATGCTGAATGCAGACACGATGTAACAACGCTTTTTATTCAGTCCAGCAAGTAGATTGCGCCCTGCGTGGCGTCGACCCGCACCCGCCGTCCGGTTTTGATTTTGGCAGTCCCCTCGAAGCAGTTGACGATGGTCGGCACACCGTATTCCCGGCCGACAATGGCCGTGTGGCTAAGCGTGCCGCCCCTGTCGGCGATCACGGCTTTGACGATGCCGAATACCGGTGTCCACGCCGGATTGGTGCCGGGGCAGACCAGAACTTCACCGGGCTGGACCTGCTTGAGCTCGTCATAGGTCATAATGACCCGCGCCGGTCCTTCGGCTGATCCCGGAGCGCCGCAAACGCCATAAATATCGGCCTTCAACTCCTCTTTAACCTTGGGCATCTCACCCACGACCAGCTTCATTATGATGACATCCTCGGATGGGACCAAGTCCATCCCGATCGCTTGATCAAAGGATTCCCGGTCTGTAAAGACGGGGGGTGTTTCTTCAAATTTTTGTTTCTCCCACTGGGTGCGACGCCGGTTGGCAATATACTGGAGTCTGTGAAATTCCGGCGCCAGCATGACCTGATCAATTTCATCCGGATTGAGAAACAGCGTGTCGTCGGGTCGATCGATGGTCCCGGCTGCAACCAGTCGTTTCCCGATGCCGAGCATGCCCCGACGCAGCAGGGCGTGCAGGTAAAGCTCGCAATAAAGGTCGTGCTCCTCGCTGAACATGCTGGCCCTGCCGCCAAGCTTGACAAGGGCCTTAAACCATTCCTTTTCTTCGTCCGGCACCTTGGTCAGCAAGGACGCAATGGCATTTTCCCTTTTTTCAACCATCTTGGATCTCGTAGCATCAAGATCATAATCCGCCCCTTTGCTAACAAACCGCTGAATTACCGCGATGGCGGCCGAAGGCTCCTCAAGCCAGTAAGGCTCATTTAAATCCATCATGCGCACCATCCGCCATCCTTCTTCTTGCAAAAAAGCATTAAATTTTTCAAGCCAGCTTTTGCCGGCATCGCTTTGTTCCAGTTTTGAGATGACTTGATCGGCGGCATTGTTCTTGAAAACATCGGTCAAACCGGAATTGATGGCCCCCTTTGCAAATTCGGACATCTGTTTATCAACCTGGAAAGCTTTGTTGTCGTAGCCGGTGATCAAATCCTGGAATTCTGGGCTTTCGGCGGTCAATTCGAAAGGTTCCACCATTTGTTCTAGCAAGGCATAGGCACTCATGGAAACATACATTCCCAGAAAATGAATTTCCCACATCCTTCTGTTGGCGGCGACCATGTCCCATAAGTGATGGAGAAGATCGATATTGGTCGCTTTGTCCAGATCCAGGGATTTCAATTTGCCGTAAATGTCCAGCAACTCGCCTTTTTGTTCTTGCCATTTTCCGTCAAAGTCTTCGATCCAGGGAATCATCGCCTTTTGGAATTGGGCGGTTCGTTTTTCGATCTCCGCCTCATCCCTGACAATATGCATGGCCACGTAAGTGGCGCCATCCTTGATCTTTTGCGACCAGCCTTTGCTTTTTGGAACACTCAGGGTTTCGCAGGCATACTGCGACCCCATTGGATTGTGCCTGCCGTATAAACAACTGTACATCGGGGTCAGACGAGGTACGCTGTGAACACCATCATGGAAATACGAATGCATTTCAGGGACATCGACTTCTTCGCTAAATTCATAGCCTGGAACAGCATCCCACAGCTTCACGCTGTTTATCGCCTTGCCTTCCATTTTTCACCTCCCTTTTTATCTATTCATGTTGCCATTGTTTAGAGGTTAAAAAAAGTCTTCCCTGATCACCTGATAACAATTGTATGACGATCCCCGGCCGGTGCCGACTCCGTTGTGGCAGGCCGAGCCGCACAGATAGAAGTTTTTAATCGGGGTTCTATAGTTGGAAAGCTCCGGTGTCGGACGGAAACGGTCCAGTTGGGAAGTGATCATATCGCCGCAGGCAATCGAGCCTGAAGGCATATTGGGATAGTATTGCTGTATGTCATAGGGTGTAATCCAGTGGCAGGCGATCACATTGTCGCGGGTCATGTTCGGGGCGTAAATCTGCCATTCGCGGATAATGGCTTCTTCAAATTCCTTGCGCAACTCTTGCCACCGGGCGGCTGAAAAGAATCGCGCCGGAGCGGAAAATTCTTCAACGCCGATAATGTGCTTACCGTCCGGTGCACGGGACGAATCCCATATGCTGTCCGGTCCTGTATACATGTATAACCTGTTGGCGATCCCCTTGACATAGATCTCGGAAAGATAATGGTTGGAGACATATTCGGCATTCAGCGGTCCGATGTAAAGTCGGGGCTGCGGCCCGCAATCCGGGTTGAACGAGGCTGCTTTGTATTGGGGCAGCTCGTGCATGGCTACCACTCCCCATATGACGGTATGCCGGTCCTGACGAATGTTGCGAACCCGCTTGACAATTTTGGGATCGAGATAATCTTCGCCGATGAGTTCAATGGATTGCAGGGCGCTCAAGTTGCTGACCACCAATTTTTTGGCGCCGAATTCACTCCCATCCTTTAAGCGGATTCCCACGGTCTTACCGTTTTCGAGCAACAGCTTGGTCACCTCGCTGCGTACATTATATTCACCACCCATCTCCGTAAAGGCCTTCATCAGGGCATCGGTAATGCTCTGGGTGCCTCCCTTGGCAATCGCCGCCGGCTCCCATGAAAGGACCAATCCGAGGGCGTGGATCAGACCATGCAGGCCGATCACATCGTGGGGCGCGCCGCCAAAAGAGGTCATCGCCGCACGGATGAACAGGGTGCGGAGTTCTTCGCTATCGAAAAGGTCGTAGGCCAACTGGGTGGTGGTCATATGTTGGTAAACCGGATCGATGCCGTCTTTGGGGTCGTCCAGTAATTTTTCCAGTTCGTTTTTTTGCCCCCAGGGCACGGGCGGCGTCATCCGGTATTTGCCGATGGCAGATTTCCAGCTGGCCATGTACCTTCGAAACAATTCCTCGGCGGTATCGGCGTCCTTTTTCGAAAACCGCGCAATCTCGTTGAGTGACTTTTGCATGTTCTCATTGGACAATTCGGTTCTACCGGTCTGTTCATCCACAACTTTGAGGTAAGTGTACCCCACCAGACAGGTGTCATTATCAAAGATCATGGCCTCGTTGCCGTCCGGGAAGATATATTCCAGTCCCTTTTCCTTGAGGTTAAATTCTTCATAGGCCGGATGACCGTAAAAGCGTGTCCAATTGGCGCTGACATTCCGGGTGAAGGAAGGTAGCGGTCCGACAGTGCTGGTCATGGTTCCACCGATTTTGCTTTTAATTTCGAAAATTGCGGTTTTCATTCCCGCTTTTTGCAGATAACAGGCAACGATCATTCCATGCTGACCGCCTCCAACCACAATTGCATCATAAGTTGAATCTGGCATCAATTTTCTCCTTTCTATGAACCCGCCGACATCATTGCGTCCAGGCTGTCGACAAGGACTTGCGCAAAAGGTAAATCTTCAAGGTTTGCATCGACCATTTCGATTTCAATGGATTTTTGCAGTCCTTTTTTCAGCGCTTCCACAAACTTGAGATCTTCTTCGGGGTCATAAAGAACGCTTCCCGGATAATCCAGAGAAGACCAGCCCTTTAAAGGCACCACCAGCTTAACGGGCCCCTTGGCCTTGTTCAATTTTTCCGCGTAAAGTTCGGCGCCGATGAGCATCTCATCCAGCGGAAAACGCGCCATGGCCCGCATGTCATCAATTTGGAGCACTTTGCCTGAAGCGACATATTTTTCACGATTATGCCGCGTCGGGCCCGCACCGGTCATATTCAGGCAACACGGCGCCCAAACCTGCGGAATGCCACGGTCGCCGGCCGCGTCGAGCCGGGTCATGTCGGCAGCGCGGTTGCCTTTAAACTTGGCTTCGACGAGACCGGCGGGAACGATTTCAATGACCCCGTCGAAAAATCCCTGGGCGATAAGCCGATCCATGGCTCTGTCGCTGGTGCCTTGGGCGTGAAAGGGAAAAACGTGGTACCCTTTTTGGGTCAACAACGCTTCAACATGTTTGGCGCATTGGTCTGAAAAGCCGACCTCGGTAATCGCAATGGAAGGATGGGGCAGCCGCAGGGAATGATAGTCGGACGCCTTGGCCACCATTCCGGTGATGGCGCCGGCAACCTGCTTGATGGCATTTTTAACCAGATCATTCATCCCGGCCACTTCCATGATCATTTGCATCACGATCAGATCCGTGGCTCCAAACCAGGTCCCGACATAGACCGGCATGGCCGCCGGTGTGGCAATCACCTTGGGCAGACCGAAAGGCAGTTGCGCCATCACTTTGGATCCCATAAAGGCCATAGTCGCTCCACCCAATGCCACGATGCCGTGAAGTCGATCCTGGGATAAAAGCTCCAGGGCTTTTTGCCGCGCACCGTCGTTCATCGTGTTTGTCACAAAAAGCCTGTCTTTGGAGGCGATGAGCTCTGGCAGGTCTCTGCCTGCCAACCGGCAGATTTCCTCTGCCGGTATATCTGCCGAGATGCTTGATCGGCCCCCCATGCTCAAGTCCATCATGATCGGCTCGAAGCCGCTGTCGGCAATTTGCTCCTTCAGGAACTGCAACTGTTCGCCCTTGGTGTCCATGGTACCCATGATGAGAATTTTTTTGGGCATGTTGTCCTCCCTCTCAGCGCGTTATCTTGATTCCGGCCTTTTCCCGATCCCAGGTATTCTCCGTCACGCCGGCTTGCTTGAGCAAATATTTTTGGATCCTTTCGGTCGGTGTTTTAGGCAGTTTGTCCATAAACTCGACGTAGCGTGGGACCGCAAAATAGGGCATCCGGTCGTTGGCATACCCGATGAGCTCTTCATAATCGAGGGTCTGGCCGGGCTGGAGCACCACGCAGATTTTTACCTCGTCTTCGGCGAGCTCCGATTTTACGGCGACGGCGGCGGATTCGAGAACTTTCGGATGGGTGTTGATCGCCCTTTCAACCTCAAAGGAAGATATGTTCTCTCCCCTTCTGCGCAGGGCGTCCTTTTTGCGGTCTACGAAATAATAGTAGCCGTCTTCATCTTTTTTTGCCAAATCCCCCGTGTGAAACCACAGGTTGCGATAAGCCTCCAGGGTCTTTTCCGGCATATTGTAATATTCCAGCATCATGACAAAGGGTTCCTTGGGGCGAAAAGTGATCTCTCCGATCTCCCCCACAGGCACTTCATTATCATCATCGTCAACGAGCTTGAACTCATAGATATCCATGGGTTTGCCACAGGAACCGGGCCTGCGGTCATCCACCCGCACGTGGATGGGAATGCCAATCTCGGTCATACCGAAACCTTCCAGGCATTTGATGCCGAAGCGGGCTTCCACTTCCTCCATAACATCAGCCGGACAGCCGGCACCCAGGGCAATTACCGCAGGATTGTCCAGGTCGTTGTCCTTTTTGGGCTGTTTGGCCAGAATCGGCATGACCGCACCCAGATAATTGAAGTGGGTGGCGCTATGGCGGCGGATCTCGTCCCAAAAACCGGAGGCGCTGAAGCGGTCGGCAAGCACCATCTGGGCTTCGGCCACCAGCGTTGTCAGGGTGGTCAGGACTTGGGCATTGAAGTGGTAAAGCGGCATAAAGGTATAAAAAATATCGTTGCTGCCGCCGCTGCGATACTCCAGCATTTTTTCCGCGCAAACAATCCAAAACTTGTGCGGCCCCAGGGCGCCCTTGGAAAGACCGGTGGTGCCGGAGGTGTAGATAATGCTGATGGGGTCTTGGGGTAGGACCTTTACATCGACTGCGTCTTCCGGGCTGTTAAAAAAGTCGTCATAGGCGATTGTGGGAAATTTAATGCGACCACCGGCGGTTTTCTGCGGGCTTGCCAGGACGATCACCTTTTCCAGCTTTGGCAGGTCGTTTTCGATCAGTTTGAGCCGATCCAGATACTGGCTGTCGATGACCAGGATCCTGGAGTCCGATTGGTCAACGATGTGCCGCAGAAATTCGCCCTTATAGTTGGTGTTGACCGGCACCTCCACGGCGCCGATTTTTGCCAGTCCAAACCAGAGATAAATATACTCCGGCTGGTTGGGAAGCATGATGCTGACTTTGTCGCCTTTGCCGATTCCCAGATTCAAAAAGGCATTGGCGCAACGGTTGGAGTAACGAGCCAACTCGTCATAGGTGATCTGTTGTTCCTTAAATCGCATAAAGACCTTGCCCGCGTTTCTTTCAAGCCGCTCGGCCAATAGTTCACCCAAAACCCACGGTGTATTTGTTTTGCTCATAGTCCTCCCCTTTGCCTAGTGTCTTGTCTCCACAAATGTTAAAAAACTTTGGTATATATTTGTTCAGTCGAGTGCTTTAAGCAACACAATGTCTTTGGTTTCAGGTGTCAGGTGTCAGAAAAAGCTGACAGAATGCGAATTCCGATAATTCTTAACGTCATCAGGTTCCATCTCCTGGCACCTGACACCTGAAACCTGTATTGTTGAAAGTGAAGATTGATATGCTCAATCCGTATTTTATGAATTACTTGTAGGACACGATACGATAAGCTATCTCAAATTTGAGATAGCTTCTACTTTTCGTTTCCTAACACCACGCAGCTGGCGATGCCCATTCCCGCATTGCCGCCAAGGTTATGGGCCAACCCCAATCTCGGATTGCTTATCTGGCGGGGTCCGGCTTTTTCCTGCAGCTGTTTGTAAATTTCATACATCATACGCAAGCCTGAAGCGCCCAGGGGGTGGCCGAAGCATTTAAGGCCGCCATCGGTGTTGACCGGCAAACCGCCGGTCAATGAGAACGTTCCTGCCTCGATATCTTCTGCGGCTTTACCCCTGGGAGAAAACCCCAGATCCTCGTACAATATTAGTTCATGGGTGGTAAAACAGTCGTGCACTTCGGCAAGGCTGATTTCTCGACGCGGGTCTTTGATGTCCGCCTGTTGGTAAGCCATTTGAGATGCGCGAACATTTTCCTCGACGTGCACGAAATCATAGTCCTGGCGCATTAGGCCCTGACGGGCTCCCACGCTGATGGCCAGACCCTTAACATAGATGGGATCCGGCCGGAACGTTTTGGCCATGTCCGCCCGTACCACAATTGCCGCGGCTGCGCCGTCGCTGACCCCGCAGCAGTCATACAGACCCAGGGGCCAGGCTACAATCGGCGCGTTGACCACCTGTTCCACAGTCAACCTGTTGTGAAAATGGGCCTTGGGATTCAAACTGCCGTTGTCGTGGTTTTTCACCGCAATCTGGGCGATCAGGCGCTTACCCTGTTCGCGCGTCAGTCCGTATTGGTGAAAGTATCGGGTACCCAGATAGGCAAAAGAGGCCGGCGCGCTGAAACCCGAACCGATCTCGGAACTGCTGTCCGGATTGTCGCCGACAATGGCCGGACCCTTCACACCGGTTTGTCCCGAATCCTTGAGCTTTTCCACCCCGATGGCCAGGGCGATGTCGCAGGCGCCGGAGGCAACGGCATAAGCTGCGCCCCGCAGCGCCTCGGAACCGGTTGCGCACATGTTCTCCACCCGGGTCATCGGGATATATTGCAGTCCCAAAGGAGACATTGTAATGGCCGTCACCCCTGAAAAGACGGTTCCCAGCCAGGCGGCCTGTATATCCGCCGGCCGGATACCGGCATCTTCGAAGGCTTCATAGGCTGCCTCAACGAGAAGGTCTTCAACGCCCATATCCCATCGTTCGCCGAACCGCGTGCAACCCATCCCGACGATTGCCACTTTATCCTTGATACTTTCCATAGCCACCTCGTGTTGTGCCTTCACGGCATCTTAGTGTCGTGTCCTAAAAGTAATTTGTAAAATACAGGTTGAGGTTATCAATTTTCTCTTTCAAGAATACAGGTTTCAGGTGTCGGGTGTCAGGTGTCAGGGTATGGACCTGAAGACATTAAGAATTATCAGAATTCGCATGCTGTCATCTTTGTCTGACACCTGAAACCAAAGACATTGGGTTGTTTAAAGAACTCAACTGAACTCAAACAGCAGGCTTTGCCTTCCAAAAATAGTTTATTATTCCTTCACCTTGAAACATCTTGCGAAAAGTCATTTCAATGGGCATACCGATTTCCACCCGGTCCAGATCGTAATCGGTCAACTCGCAAATCAACCGGCCGCCGCCCTCAAAATCAATGATACCATTGAGCCCGGGGGGATTTTTGGTCGGTTGAAGATGATCAACGGCATAAGTAAAGAGGGAAGCTTTTTTATCTGAAAAACTGTAAGGATCGAAATCATCTTTGGACTGACACCCGACACATATCCTGATGTTCTGCCCAATGGTATGGATT
>JARRJQ010000022.1:0-24711 GCA_037388985.1 Desulfobacterales bacterium
CAAGAACTATAATAAAAAAAGCTAACCGGCCATCTGTTCCGCCAATGATTATCCATTCTTCCTATACGACAGCAAAGTGCAGCAAATCATGAAAGACCTCAGAAGTTCTTAAAAAAGCATAAAGGTGAAGCGAAGAATGAAGTGGCGACAGAGCAGAGAGAAATAATAGAAATCAATTTCTTTATCTCTTGGCGAAAGACTTTAGCGTGAACCATAAATGGGTGATACAATCTTCGTTATGAGAGCACCCTTTACGGACAAACAGATTTATAAAACTCGAATTCACCGGCATCACTGATCCGCACAATCGTAACACATTTAATGGGATCACCCTCCTCTGTAAACATCATCTTACCTGTAATTCCATCGAATTCCTTGATTTTTGCTAGTGCAGCACGAACTGCATTACGGTCCTTTTTAATATCACCGGTGAGTTCGCTTGCATCCTGAATAGCTTTTTGAATAATTAGCATGCAATCCCAGGTTAATGCGGCAACATCATCTGGAATATATTTGTATTTTGCTTTGTATTGATCAATAAATTTTTTGGTAGCTCCTTTGGCAATCGCCGCTACATAATGGGTGCTGAAGAAAAGACCATAACAATCTTTGCCACAGAGTTTTACGGTCTCGGCCGAACCCCAGCTGTCACTGCCGACAATCGGCCTGTCCCAGCCCAACTGATGGGCCTGCTTTACAATGCGAGCGACTTCATTGTAATACTGGGGCGTAAACAGCACCTCTGCACCGGAAATGATAATCTTCATCAGCTGCGAGCTGAAGTCGGTGTCTTTGGTGGTAAAGCTTTCAAAAGCTACCACCGAACCGGGGCCGTTAATTTTCTCCCAGGCCTCTTTAAAAAATTCAGCCAGACCCTTGGGGTAGTCACTATAAACGTCATAAAGAACCGCCGCTTTGGTGAAACCGAATTCGTCTCTAATGAAATTGGCGACCACCAGTCCCTGAAACGAGTCCTGAAAACAGCCCCGGAAAACAAAAGGTCGATCTTTAGTTGTATCGAGGTTGGTCGACCAGGGACTGATCATCGGCGTTTCAAGTTCATTTGCTTTTCCGCCGGCCGGCACTGCCTGCTTTGAGGACTGAGGACCGACAATAGCCAACACCTTATCTTTGGTGATCAACTTAATGGTTGCTTGAACCGCTGACTCTGGCTTGGATTCGTTGTCTTCAATAACCAGCTCAACCTTGTATTTCTTGTCTCCGATTTGAATGCCACCAGCCGTGTTGACAGCTTCCAACCACATCTGAGCCGCATACTTTGTACCCTCACCTATCTGGGAAATATCCCCGGTGAGCGGAGCATTGATACCAATTTTAATGGTTTCCGGCTCTTTGGGACCGCAAGCGAAGAAGAGCAAGCCAATTATCAAGTAAGCTGCAATTGCCAACAACCACAATCCTTTTTTCATCGCAAATCTCCGTCTTCGACGGCATCTTGGAAGGCTATTTGTAAATACAGAAAGCCTCAAAATTTATAAAAAATTGAGTGGGTTCCTACCACACAGAAATTATATTTTCAACTAGATTAAGATTTTTACAGATATTATCCGCATTCATTTTGCTTTTTAAAAATGGGAGGCAGATAGAGGAAATTTTGCGAAAATCAAAAAAATATTCCATTATTTGATGTAATCATAAAAAAATAAATTATTTATTGACAGAATCATCAAATTTTATATAAATAATTTATGTTTTGCACATAGATCCTGCTGTCATTCACATTTTTGCGATGAAAACAAATCATGAACATCGATAAAATTAACCTTGCCATTATCAAGCATCTCCGCAACGGCAGAAAATCCTATCAAAAAATCGCTCGTGATCTATCTGTATCCGAGAACACCGTCCGGACTCGCGTTAAACAATTAATGGATGAAGGTGCTTTAGAAATTACAGGCCTAATAAACCCGGAAGCCATCACGGAACATCGCACGGTGATGGTCGGCGTAAAACTTCACAGTATGGATCTGGTAAACAAAGGTAAAGAATTCAGCAAGCTGAGAGGCGTTGTGTCGGTCAGCGTGGTCACCGGCCGGTTCGACCTGATTCTCATCGTGCTGTTAAAATCCGGATTCGGTTTGCTGGAATTTTATACCGAAGAAGTCTCTAAGATAAAAGATATCCAATCCGTGGAGACATTTGTGGTATACAAAAGCTACAATTTAAAAGTTCCCTATGTGCTGGAATAGGTGGTCAATAATATAATTTTCTGCTTTTTAGTAAAAATAATAAATGAGGAGATGTATGAAAGAACTCAATGAACTCAATTTCCCGGATGATCTACGCTATGCCGAGTCCCATGAATGGGCCCGATCCGAGAGTGACAAGGTTAAAATCGGCATCACAGATTATGCCCAGGACCAACTGGGTGATATTGTTTTTGTAGAATTGCCTGAAAAGGGAAACACTTTTGGCAAAGGAGAGGTATTTGGTACCGTAGAATCCGTTAAGGCAGTTTCCGAGCTTTACATGCCCGTGGGTGGCGAGGTGACGGCGGTCAATGCCGAATTGGAGGAATCGCCCGAAAAGGTGAACAACACGCCTTACGGTGACGGATGGATGATCGAAATTAAGGCTGAAAACCCCTCAGAGCTGGATATTCTGCTGACCAAGGATGCTTATCTTGAAACACTGAAAGGATAGCCCCTATGCGTTACTTGCCGCATACTCCGGAAGATATCACTGCCATGCTCGAAGCGGTGGGGATTGACAGTCTTGACGGCCTTTTCACCCATATCCCTCAAGATTGCCGCCGTAAAGAAGCGCTCAAGATTCCGGAACCCCTGACTGAATGGGAATTAAACGACCATATGGTTAAGCTGGCCGACAATATCGCGGTTTCTCCGGGATACAGGGTGTTTTTGGGTGCCGGCAGCTATGAGCACTATATTCCTTCGGCGGTTTCATTTTTACTGGGCCGTTCCGAATTTGTCACCGCCTACACACCCTATCAGCCCGAGGTGAGCCAGGGGACTCTGCAGGCTATATACGAGTACCAAACCCTGACCGCCCGCCTGCTGGGCATGGAAGTTGCCAATGCATCTCAATATGACGGTGCATCAGCTCTGGCCGAAGCAATGCTGATGTCCATCCGCGTTTCACACCAAAAAACTGTGGCGGTTTCGCGCGCTGTTCATCCTCTGTACCGGCGGGTGCTTGAGACCTATTTTAAGCCCACTGAACTTGAAATCAAGGAACTGCCTTGTTTGAGCGACGGCACCACCGATCTGAGCCCGCTAAAAGATATGGACAATTTGGGAGGAGTGGCGGTTCAGTCTCCGAACTTTTTTGGCTGCATGGAAAATCTGGAACACATCAAACAAAGGCTTCAAGGCAAAGCGGCTCTGTTGGTGGTATGCTTCAGTGAGCCACTGGCTTACGGCCTTTACAAAAACCCCGGCCAATGCGGCGCCGATATTGCGTGTGGAGAGGGACAAAGCCTGGGTATTCCGCGTTCATTCGGCGGTCCGGCGCTGGGGATGTTTGCTTCAAAAATGAAATATGTCCGCAACATGCCCGGACGGTTGGTTGGCCAGACAGTTGACCTGGAGGGTAAAAGAGGCCATGTGCTCACCCTGGCTACCCGTGAGCAGCATATCCGACGTGAAAAGGCCACCTCAAATATATGTACGAATCACAGTCTATGCGCTCTGGCTGCTGTCATGTACATGGCTGCACTTGGCGGAACAGGATTTAAACAACTGGCGCAGCTCAATTACGACAAGTCAGAATATCTAAAAAGCGCCTTAGCCCGGGCCGGACTTAGAATTCCGTTTTCACAGCCAACATTTAATGAATTTGTCGTTGAATTTCCAGCGAGCTTCAAGCAGACGTATCAGCGCCTGCTGAAGAAAAAAATCATTGCCGGCTTGCCGCTGGCTGACTATTATCCTGAACTCAAAAATCAATATTTGCTTTGTGTAACCGAGACTATGACCAAGCAGGATATGGACACCTTTGTGGAGGAGATTAAACGTTGAAAGAATCCGTCGGCACAACTGGTCTGCTGTTTAACGAGCCGTTGCTTTGGGAAAAGGGGAAAAAAGGTCGCATCGGTTTTTCGCTGCCCCGTCGGGATGTCAAAGAGTATCCGATTGATCAAAACTTAAAAGGAAATGGCCCTGATTTTCCCGAGCTGAGCGAAGTTGATATTGTGCGGCACTACGTCCGGCTATCCCAGTGGAACTTTTCGGTTGATTCCGGCATGTATCCGTTGGGTTCGTGTACCATGAAATATAATCCCAAGACGAATGAAAAACAATCTGCACTGCCGGGATTTGCCTCGGCTCATCCGCTGTTGCCGGAGCACCTTGCCCAGGGGGTACTCAAACTCATGTTTGATCTTCAGCAATATCTGGCGGAAATTACCGGTATGGACGCCGTAACCCTGCAGCCGGCTGCCGGCGCCCAAGGCGAGCTTACCGGAATGCTGCTGTTTTATGCCTATCATAAAAGCAAAGGAAAACCGCGTTCAAAAATAATTGTTCCCGACACGGCTCACGGTACCAATCCGGCCAGCGCTGCGTTATGCGGATATCGCTCCACTCCGGTAAAATCGAATGTGAGAGGCGTCCTTTCAGCCCGGGCAGTTGATGAAATCATGGATGAGGACACCGCCGGAATCATGGTAACCAATCCCAATACGCTGGGCCTTTTTGAGGAAAACATCAGAGCGGTTGCCGAAGTCGTCCATGCTAAAGGCGGACTGGTTTATTGTGACGGCGCCAATATGAATGCCATTATGGGCATCATCAACATGGGAGACCTGGGTGTCGATGTCTTACACCTAAATCTGCATAAGACGTTTTCTAGTCCGCATGGCGGTGGGGGCCCCGGTGCGGGGCCGGTCTGCGTTCGCCAGCTGCTGGAGCCCTTTTTGCCGGTACCCCGGGTGATCAAACAAAAAGAAAAATATGTGCTGACAGAAGATTGCCCCGACTCTATCGGAAAAGTGCATGCGTTTTACGGCAATGTCGGAGTGATGATCCGTGCATACAGCTACCTTCTCAGCATGGGACCCGAAGGTCTGAAAAAAGCCAGCCAGCTTGCCGTATTAAACGCTGCTTATCTAAAAGATAAACTAAAAGGTACGTTTCACCTGGCTTACGACCGGCCATGTATGCACGAATGTGTATTTTCAGATGAGCTCCAGAAGCCTTACAAGGTGACCACCCTGGACATCGTCAAGCGTCTGATGGATTATGGATTTCACCCGCCGACGATCTATTTCCCTCTGGTAGTTCCCGGAGCACTCATGATCGAACCGACCGAAACCGAATCCAAGGAAGATATCGATCGGTTTATCGCCGCCTTGAAGGCAATTGCTAAAGAAGCTCAGGATACTCCCGAATCGCTGCATGCCGCTCCGCAGAAGACCATACGCAGAAGACTGGATGAAACCTCAGCAGCCAGAAAGCCATGCCTTGGCGGATAGCCCTGCATTGCGGGCGGCGGGTTTCGTATTTGATTGTTTCGAAATGAAAGAGACGGGTAATTGGATACTTCGCTGGTCAGAGCCGAGATCGATTTAAAAGCGATCGCCCACAATGTCAGAGAGCTGCGCCGCATCACCCATCCGGATGCCCGGCTGATGGGAGTCGTCAAGGCAAATGGTTACGGCCATGGCGCCATTGAAGTTGCCCGATGCGCACTTCAAAATGGAGCCGAACGACTCGGAGTCGCCAGAATAGATGAAGGGATTGAGCTTCGCGAAGCAGGCATCAAAGCGCCTATTTTAATTTTCGGCCATACCCTTCCGGAACTGGCTCCCGAGCTTCTGGAATATGATCTAACGCAGACCGTTTATACGCCCGACTTTGCCCGGGCTTTGTCGCGATCCGCCGTTTCGATCGACAAAAAAATAACGATCCATTTAAAAGTCGACAGCGGGATGGGAAGGCTCGGTCTGCTGTTACAAAATTTCAAATCCCATTATTCAAACCAAATGATAAACACAGCCGCAGTGGATGAGACTCTGGCCATTGCCGGTCTGAAGGGGCTGGAACTTGAAGGCATATTTACCCATTTTGCAACCGCCGACAGTGAGGATAAGCGTTATGCTGAAAACCAGCTCGATCTTTTTTTAAACTACCTGAACCGTGTGCGCAAAGCAGGTTTGAATCCTGCGGTTAAACACGCAGCCAACAGCGCAGCACTGATCGATATGCCGCAGGCTCATCTTGACATGGTGCGGCCGGGGATCGCGATTTATGGGCTGTATCCCTCTGATAAGGTCAACAAAAGGCGCGTTTCCCTGAGACGCGCCATGACTTTGAGAACCAAGGTTATCCAACTAAAAAAAGTTCCCGCCGGATTCAATATCAGCTACGGCATGACCTATAAGACTCCAAAACCAACTACCATCGCCACGGTTTCTATAGGCTACGCCGACGGATTAAACCGCTTGCTGTCCTCTCAAGGGCAGATGCTGGTCCACGGCAAGCGAGTTCCCATTGTCGGCCGGATCTGTATGGACCTGACCATGTTGGACGTCGGCAGCATCGAAAATGTTCAAGTGGGCGACGAGGCGGTTGTCTTCGGCAAACAGGGCAACAAATGGCTAACGGTTGATGAAATGGCTTCATCGCTGAACACGATAAGCTATGAAATCGTATCTACGATCACCGCCAGAGTACCGAGGGCCTATTTGAAATGAAGACTGATCCCGGCACGAAAGACACACCCTTCACAAAAGGCCTTTGAATCTTATATTTAAATGTTCGACTATGGGCGCTTTGTGATCATTGTGTTTTTTATTTCCACGCCTGACCCGACCCGACAACCCATTTCAACGTTATTTCCCCATCGCCGTTTCCGGCCCGGTTAATAACTTGGTCTGGATGCCAAGCGGCTAAAGATTATGCGAATTAAAGATGCGGCCTTAATCATCCAGCTTGCAACATTGCTGTAATTGTGTATACTAAAAATTTTCATTTAGACGTTGAAAGATTTGAGGATAACCCCGCATGAGAGAAATTATCCTGATTAATGTCACCGGCAAGGACAAGCCCGGTCTAACCGCCAGTTTGACGAGCATTCTTGCACAGTACAAGGCAACCATTCTGGACATCGGCCAGGCGGTCATTCATGATTATTTGTCCCTGGGAATTTTGATTGAAATCCCGGCGGAATTTAAATCTTCATCAATTTTGAAAGATCTCCTGTTTGAAGCGCATAAATTAGGTCTTCAGATCCGGTTTTCCCCCATCGATGAGACTCTGTATGAAAACTGGGCTGCCCAAAAGGGAAAAGAGCGCCGAATTATCACGCTCCTGGGCCGAAAGCTGTCTGCTGAAGAGCTGTCCAAAGTTGCTACCGCTATTGCCGAAAGCAAATTAAATATCGACATTATCACGCGACTTTCAGCACGGATGCCTGTAAATGGTTCGGATACGAATCAGAAAGCCTGTGTACAGATCACCGTTTCCGGCAAAATTGAAAACCCCGGCATTTTGAGGAGAAAGCTTTTTAAAATCCACGAAGAAACTGGCATCGATATCTCATTTTATGTTGATGATATTTACCGCCATTCCCGCAGACTGGTGGTATTCGACATGGATTCCACATTGATTCAGGGCGAGGCGATTGACGAGCTTGCCCGAATGGCCGGTGTCGGCCACCAGGTGGCTCAAATTACCGAGAACGGCATGCGAGGCAAAATTGATTTTAAAGAAAGCCTTATTCGTCGGGTGGCGCTTTTAAAAGGCATGGATGCAAATGTGTTGTCAATCGTCGCTCAAAATCTTGTGCTGACTGAAGGCGCCGAACGCGTTACGCTAAAACTTAAACAACTGGGCTACAAAATCGGTATCATATCCGGTGGTTTTGAATACTTTGGAAAGTATTTGCAACAAAAACTGGCACTGGATTACGTTTTCACCAATCGTCTCGAGATAAAAGACGGTAAAATAACCGGAAAATTAGAAGGCGACATAATAGACGGCCACAAAAAAGCCGAAATTTTGAGAACAATTGCAAAGGTCGAAAACATCAGTCTTCAGCAGACCATTGCAGTCGGCGATGGCGCCAATGACCTGCCGATGATCAGCATCGCCGGTTTAGGCGTTGCATTTCAAGCCAAACCCATTGTCGAAGAAAATGCTCAACGCAGCATATCCAGCGTCGGGTTGGACGGCCTTTTATACCTGATGGGGATCAGTGAACGAGAAATCCGACAACAACAAACCGGGGCAAAAAGGGCTCCACAATCCAATCAGGGCTGATGCAAAAAGGTCATCAAATTTGCGTTAAAAATCTCGGCCTGCTCGATATTGGCAAGATGAGCAGCGGAAGGGATCACCACCAGCTTTGAGCCCACAATCCGGGTATGCATGGCTTCAGATGCCGCCACCGGTGTCCCGGGATCATCCGCACCAACCATGATCAATGTCGGGGTTTGAATGGCAGCAAGCTGATCCAAATAATTCAGCTGGCGAATGGCTTCGCTGCAACCGATATAACCCTTTACGGGAGTGGCGAATATCTGTTGACGGATTTGATCGACCACCGGAAGATTTTGTCTAAGATAATCCGGCGTAAACCAGCGTTCTAATGTTGGTTCGGCCACTACCTTCATCCCCTCCTGATGCACGGCGTCAATTCGTTCCTGCCAGACGGGTTGGGCCTCAGCGGGAATTATCGCAGCCGTATCCGCTAAAACCAGGCTTTCAAGCCGATCGGAATGACTCAAGGCCATACCCTGACCGATCATGCCGCCCATAGACACGCCAACCCAATGGATCCTGTCGATCTCCAGCTTATCCAGCAAACCGATGGCATCATCAATCAACTGCGCCAAGAGCCCGTTACCCGTTGGCCCGTAAGAAAATAAAATCAGATATTTTTCCTATTTCAACGGGCTCAACCGGCTCAACGGAACAACGGAATAACACGCCAAACTAAGAGAATTATCAACTATTTTAAAGGCCGGCTGTCTTATGTAGCTGGCTTCTTCAGGTAAAACGCCAGTACCATTCCGACCAGGGAAATAACGCCGGCTACCACGAAAGGCAGCGTAAAAGAGCCGCTGGTATCTGCCAGATATCCGCCAAGCGCCGGCCCGAGCGCTTGACCGATGCCGAAAAACAGCGTAATGAAGCCCAATCCGGCTGGAGCCAGACGCGAACCCATATAATCACCGGCGGTTGCAGCCATAATGGTAGGAATGCTCCAGGCGGAAACGCCGAATAAAACAGCAGACAGATAAAATCCGAATTTCACTTTTATCAGCGCATAGATAATATAGGATATCCCCAGCACAAGGTATGCCAGCGCCGCACCGCGGCTTCTTCCGAGCAAATCTGATATTTTACCCCAGATGACCCCGCAAAAAATGCTTAAGCCACCCACCAGCGCCCACAAGCGACCGGCCCACTCGGGGTCAAGACCGATTTCCTTAACCAGGTAAGCCGCAAAAAACACCATATATATGATATAGGAAAGCCCATAGAAAAAATAAACAACACCCAGATACCAGACAGAGCCTATTTTGACCACACCGGTAATTGTGTCGGTCCACTTTGGGGATGGCGCTTGCTTATTGGCTGAAGAAGCAGTTGGGGAAGCTTCAATGTGCGCCTCTCCGACCTGCCGCAGCCCCTTTTCTTCAGGGTTGCTGCGCACATACCGATAGACAATCACGGAAATCAAAAGTACGGCACCGCCTAGTATATACCATGAAAATCGCCAGCCCTCGGCGCCAAAGGCCGATAAAATGGGCGGAACCACCAAACCGGAGATCAGCGTGCCGACTCCGATTCCGGCAGACACGATGCCGGTCGCAAACCCTCTATGGTGTATGGTAAACCAGGCCGAACCCAGGGCCATGGCCGGAACATAAGATGCGCCGTTGCCAAGGCCGGTCAGCAATCGCATGGAAAAAGCCCAGCCAAATGATTGAGCCAGGCCGGTGAGGATCATCGTGATTCCCATCAGAATCAGCGCTGCGGTGATCACAATCCGCGTTCCAAAATGGGCGGCCAAAAAACCGCCGATGATGGCCATGGTCAGATAGCCGATAAAATTACCGGTTCCGAGTAAACCCAGCTGGGTATAA
This sequence comes from Desulfobacterales bacterium, assembly GCA_037388985.1. Classification (GTDB taxonomy): domain Bacteria; phylum Desulfobacterota; class Desulfobacteria; order Desulfobacterales; family JAHEIW01; genus JAHEIW01. Next base: position 10,076 of record JARRJQ010000022.1, read on the forward strand.
TCAAATCCGAGTCCGTCTTTCATGGCCGGCAAAATAATGGTATAAGACATCCGGCCGAAACCGTGGGCGGCAATGGTGGTCAGCAGACCCATAAAGATAACCACCCAGCCATAATGAAGTCTGCCTTCTTTCATGCTTTTTCTCCTCTCCATGAAACGTGGTTAAGTGCATCTTCCGATTGATAGAAATAAATAATCGACAGGCATTTAAGGGTCAAGAAAAATCCAATTACACTTTCATCCCTCACCTGGATATGGACGAGCAAAAAAAGGAAAAATCAACCACGAAAGCACGAAAGGAGGGAAACACGAAAAAGAAATAATATAAATTTCGTGCTTTTTAAATTTCGTGTTTTCGTGGTGAAAAATAAAATACAAAGAAATTACAATTAGGATTCCGATTACCTCTATCGGATCCGTGCACTTGAGCGGCTGCTTAACTTTTAAGCTCATGGATCCGCTTAAAGCAGAATCGGATGAAGCGGATAGCCGGGTTGCCATAGGAAATTGGGCAACGCGGTTTTTCTTTGCAAAAAAAGTCTGCAAAAAATTGCCCCTCGGCATGACATTAAAAGCAACTCCGATAATTGTGTCCCATATGGATTTTCCGGGAGAATTCGTTGAACTTCAGAGATAAAAAACACTTTTCAACCTATCTTGTGACAACTTTTGTGGTTCTTTCCACACTCTCGGTGGTTGTTATCCTGGCAACCATCTACCGGTATTTCGGCAAAAAGGTGGAATCGGAATTTTTTGAAAAATTGCATGCTCAAAAGGGGCAGGTGGAGATTATTTTAAAAAATAGATTATCACTGATAGCCGGAAAATTGAGTAATCTTGGCTCAGACAATATCATCCGTGTCACTCTAATGTTGGACGTTAAATCGAATCTTGAGGATCGGATTACCCAATTTTATCCACCGCAAGATGGTGTTTATCATTTCATCAAAAAGATGGGTGAGAAGTCCGTTGTACCGGGAAATTATCCCGGAATATCCAGTCAGTTGATTGATTTTGCGCTGAACGAATACCCCAACGGTGAAGTTCTGGATGATGATGATCAAATCAGGATTCTATGGTTGTTTGAAGTGCCGATTATGCATGAAACCGGTCGCATGGGAACCGCATATGGCCTTTATGATATGCTTCAAGACACCAAACTCATTGAAGCGATACAGCAGACGGTCAATGCCGATATATCTGTCTTCAAATCCGACCAGCTGTTCTGTCTGATATCCCGGACAACCTCACCATTAGATGAAAAGATGCGAACCGAGCTTGCCGTGAACCCCGGATTTCACCAGATTGAACAGAATCGAACTTTAGCGCGACTCGATGGAATAGATAACTTCTATTTTCAATCATCGCTGGAAAAACTGGTCTCTGAAAAGAGGAAAATAACCTTATGGATAGGCCTTTTTTCAGTCGTGATTCTGGTCACTTCGATATTGATGTCCATTTTTGTTGCCAAGAAAATGGTGGGGCCGTTAAAAGACATGACGGTTAAAGCGATCCAGATATCCGAAGGCCAAAAAGATCTATCTTTTAATAGTAAAGGCCGAACTTTTTGGGAATTTAACCAATTATCCCAGGCCTTCAATTATATGCTCTCCAATCTCAAAGACGCCGAAGAGCAGGCCCGCTACAAAGAGCTGTTGGAAAATGTGGATGATGCCGTGTACATCCTGGATCTGGACGGCAATATTCTGGAGGCCAACGAGGCCGCCTATTTGCAGCTCGGCTACACGACCGATGCATTTTTCAAATTGAATCTGGCGGCCATCATTCCCGAAAAGGATGCGCGGTTTATCATCGGCAAGCTCGGCACCGAGGACCAAAGGCCTGTTCGGAAAAAAATAAGCCTTGCAACCGTTCACAGGGGAAAGAACGTGATCCTGAACGTCGCCCGCAATATCAGCAAGCGTATCGAAGCCGAAAAGGCATTGCGGGAGAGTGAAGAACGATATCGATCGGTGGTCGAAAACTCGCGGGATGGAATCATGATCCTGAATGACACCTTTCAAATTATATATGCCAACAAGGTGCTTGCCCAGATATTGGGATACTCGCGTACAGAAATCGAAGGCAGCTATTTCAAGGATTATCTCACCCAGGATAGTTTCAAGCCGGTAGAGGATTTTTTGATAAACACCTTCAGGGGGGAGACAACTTCATCCGGCCTGGTTGGCACCGTTGTCCAAAAAACCGGCAATGAGTTGCCGGTTACCATGGTTGCCAACCGCTTTGAAGACTCCAGCGGAAAAGTAAAACTTGTCAGTCAACTCTCCGATATTGCCGACAAATTGAAGTCTGAAAAAGAGAAGAAGAACCTGGAGGCCCAGCTGATCCATGCCCAGAAAATGGAGGCTATCGGCACCCTGGCGGGGGGGATCGCCCATGATTTCAACAATATCCTCATGGGTATTCAGGGCTATTTATCCTTGATGCGGTTGAATCCGGATGCCGAAAACCCCCATGAAAAATATATCCAGGGCATTGAGGAAAATGTCATGAGCGCGGCCAACCTTACCGAACAGCTCCTCGGGTTTGCCCGCAAGGGCAAATATACGCCCAGGACGACATCCCTCAATGATGTGATCGAAAAGAGCACCCGGATGTTTACCCGCACCAGAAAGGAAATTACCGTCTACAAACGATTACAGGAAGATATCTGGAAGGTGGAGGTTGATCAGGGCCAGGTTGAACAGGTTCTGATCAACCTTTATCTGAATGCATGGCATGCCATGCCGGATGGGGGTGAGCTCTACATCCAAACCGAAAAGGTCCAACTCAGTGATGATTATTGCAGGCCCTTTTAAGTCAGCAGGGGGAAATATGTGAAAATTTCCGTTACGGACAGCGGAATCGGTATGGATAAAGAAACCCTGGAGAGAATTTTTGAGCCTTTTTTCACAACAAAAGAAATCGGCAAGGGAACCGGCCTGGGGCTGGCCTCCGCATATGGGATTATTAAAAACCATAACGGCATCATACGCGCTTACAGCGAAAAGGGCCACGGTGCCACATTTGTCATCTATTTGCCGGCATCTGAATCTCAAGAATTGGACGACTCACCGCCTGAATCCATGTTGGTCAGAGGGACCGAACGCATTCTTCTTGTAGACGATGAAGAAGGTCCTATTCTTGTCGAAGAGCTTATGCTGAAGGAATTGGGTTACACGGTATTAACGGCCAGAAGCGGAAATGAAGCAATTGATCTCTATAAATCAAACAGCGGCACTTTTGATCTGGTTGCCCTGGATATGATCATGCCGGAGAAAAGCGGCCGGGCAACCTATGAGGAGCTTAAGACAATTGATCCCCGGATCAAGGTCCTTCTGGTGAGCGGTTACAGTCTGAACAAACAGGTCGAAGAATTAATTGAGCAGGGCTGCAGCGGTTTTATTCAAAAACCATTTGATATCCTTGAATTGTCTCAAAAACTGCGGCAAATCCTCGACACTTGACATCCCGCCTTTACCCGTTTTTGTTCCGATGTGGCCCCAAAAGAAGCTTACAAAATTAGAACCGGTCATGCATATTATCTATTTTGTTAAAATTTATATGCAGGCAACTTATTTCTGAGACACAGAACTTGAAGTTCTAAGGGCCGAGGATGATTTCTATCCGCCTATTCTGATGACGGCCTTCTTCGGTGTCGTTCGAGGCCACCGGCCGATAGAAGCTGTATCCCCGTGCGGAAAGTCTTTCCGGCTGCAACCGGCCTTCTTCTTGAAGAAATCTGACCACCGCTGCTGCCCGGGCAGTGGAAAGCTCCCAGTTGCTTGGAAATCTCTCCTTTAAATTCGGACCCAGGGGCTTGTTGTCGGTATGCCCCTCGACCACGACCTTTTGATCGCTGTGACCCCTGACGGATTCAGCCACAACCAGCAGTAATTTTTTGCCTTTTTGATTAATTTCAATACTGCCGGAGTCAAAAAGAATCCTATCGATGAAAACAACCTTCAGAGTGTCCTCCATTTCCACCAGTTCGATTTCCTGAGCGGCGATCTCATCTTTCAGGCTGGTTTCGATTGTCTTTTTGGTATCATCCAGCAGCCGGATAACTTTGTTTTGAAGTTTGATAACAGACTTCTTTTTCTCCAGGTCGTTACTCAGCTGTTCAACGTTTTCAGAAAGCTTTAAATTGATATTTTTAAGGTAGGCATACTTTGATTGAAGCTCGGCCAGTTCGTTGTTGCAGCGGGAATTTGTTTGCTGCAATTCGGTCAATTCAGCATCAAGGGTTTGCAGCTTTTCTTCAGACTGGTAAATCTCAATTCGGGCATGTTTTAATTCCGTATTGAGCACCGCGTTTTGATCGATGAGTTGTTGATCCGGTGCGCATGCCGTCACCATGAACCAAACTGAACTCAAAAACAGCACGAATTGCCTGTAATCCATCCGATGATTTCCGTTTTCTGAATACTTTCGAGGCTCTTTATTTTAATTTATATCAAAATTTTGCCGGTTTTCATAATTTTATTTACATCGGGGGACTGAAAAATTTCGCATAACCGGTAAGTTCCACGTATCCCTGCCCCTGTATGGCCCGGTTGCCGACCGAACCGCTTGTCGCCACACTGCCCTCCCAATAAGTCTGCCCTGTGCTGCCCGGAGTTTGCATCTCCTGATTGACCATATTGGCGGCAACGCTTAATTGAATTGCCAGAGGAAAAACATCCACCCGCCAGCGCACCGGATACACCGCGCCGGATCGGGGACTTTCCCATTGGTCCAGGATTTCGACGCTAAAATTCTCTCTGATTAAATGTTGCCGCCGACCGGATGGATTAATAAAGGTGCCGCTGGAAGCCGGGTGCAGGCCGCCATTCTCGTTTCTCAGCGCAAACAGCATAATTTCACTTTTGTCGGAAAGCTGCAAACCAAACCAATCCCAACCGATAATCCCGGGTTCCAACGGGGCGGTGCTGAATTCATGATCCATCCAGCCCAAACCCTTTACCGGGATTGTTTTGCCGTCCAGGGTGAGAGTGCCTTCAGCCATCAGGCGCGTAAATGAATAATAGCAGCTCGCGCGCTCGGCACTTGAGCCTTTGCGGCTGTAACCGGCCGCGCCGTGCAAGACCAGAGGCTTTAAAGACCGCAGGGTGAGTTTATATGAAAAATCATCTGTCGCCGCTTTGAGAAGGTGGCTGCCGGTCCCTATTTTGGCCGACCAATTCTTAATAAAAACAGTTGTGGCATTTGCCTCTTGAGAAACACCTGCCATTCCCAATGCCTCCCGGGCGATCCGTTCTGACGATAGATGCCTTTTTTTAGAAATATCTGAAATCGCTGCATGACCGATATAAATCTGCTGGGTTCGCCAGGCAGAATGAGGTTCGGGCCATTTTTTGTGCGCATCGGGGGGGCTGATTTGCCGGCGAAAAAACGTCAGCTGAAATCCGTATGGCGTACCCGCATCGCTTTGAAGGTTACCCGTATAGTACCACCATTCGGTACGATACCCCGGATGCGGTCCGTGATCTTTCGGAAAAACCAAATTACACGGGCCGGTAACGGAAAGAAAACCGCCTCCATCCTCCGCAATCGCATGATGACCGGTGACGGTGCTTATCATAAATAGAATCAGCAAGATCAAAGCAATGTCTTTAGAATATCGTTTCATTTTTATGCTTATCGTCTAACTTAATAGATTTCACCGCTTGATGGTTTTGGCTTTTCGGCGTCTCAGCGAAAAGCCAAAAAGAATAAAAACCTCAGCGTCCTTTGCGTCTCTGCGGTGAAAAAAATTATGGTTCCCGCAACAGGGTTGCCGGCGGCATGCGGAAAACCATCTTAACAGCCGGCAAGGCTGCGCCAAGGGCTGTGATAATAATCAGTGGAATCGACAATCCCAGCGATGCCCAGTCCACGCCGTATAAAAACGTCCAGCCAAAAGATTGGCGATTCACCACAAATATCAGCAGATAGGACAGGATAAAGCCGCATGCCACGCCGGCCAGCTCACCGATGAAGACCATAAAACCGGCTTCCCAGAAGATCATCAAGCGAATTTGCCTGAAACTTGCCCCTAAAGCAAACAGGGTGTTGAGCTGTCGCGACCGTTCCAGAACCATAACCGTCAGCGTCGTGGCAATGCCTAATGCTGCAATCATCAGAGCGATCAAAAGCAAAACGGTTGTCACGGCGAATGTTTCGTCAAAAATCCGCAGAATTGCTCCCCGCAGACGATTACCGCTGAGGATATCCACTTTGTCCCCCACGCGCCCGATGATAGCTTTGCGAAGATTTGCAACGGCCTGATCCAGATTTTGAGTTCGGTCTTTGAAGAAAATCCGCAGGCCGCCCCAGTCCACATCGTGATATCGTTCCTTAAAATGAGCCAAATCGTAAAAGACCACACCTCCCCGGGTTCGATAATCGCGAACGATACCCAGAATCGGCAGCTGAACAAATGATTCCCCGACCTGTGCCTCAAACAAATCACCGGCGGTCAGGCCGGTGCGATTTGAATAAACCTCCGAAACGATCACCCCCTCACCACGCTTTAGCATCGGAAGGATTTTTTCCGGATTGCCTCTCAGCCAGACGAATGATCCGTATTTCAAAAACCCCTGTATATCCAGCAGTTCAAACTCATAGGGAAAATTATTGCGGGTTAAGAAAAAGCGTCGGTTGGGTACAATGTCGACTTTGTCTTGAAAAGATTGCAACCTTTTGATCACTTCCTGAGAAAGGGGATACCGAAACCGATTGATTTCTCCCATTTTGGCGGTTAAAAACAGATCCCCCTGAATGGTTTGACCGGTCCACAATTCCACTGTCCGGCGAAAGCTGTATATCATGATCACCAGGGAAGTGAACAGGGCAACCGCTGTGATAAGGGCTCCGACCGATACCGCAGTTCGGGCCCCGCCATCGCGCACGTAACGGCCTGCAAGATAAGCCGGTATAACTGCCAGCCGCTGTAAGGTCGATGAAAGTGCCTGTCCGATGGTTTCGAGCGTCCATGGTGCCAGCAGGGAAAAACCGACAAAGAGCAGAAAAATTGAGAAATAACCGGGCAGGGGTATCCCCAAAACGGCGGGAAGCCGTGACAACGGCCAGACCAGAACGATACAGCTGATCCCGGTCACAGCCAGCCCCTTCGGCGAGGTGCGGACCGGCGTTCCCATCTGCGAAATCTCCAACGCCTCTTTGGGTGAGACCTGCATCGCCTCCCGCGCGGGTTGGTAGGCGGCTAAAATCGATATGAAAACAGTTACGCCGAAACTTAAAAACATTTCCGCGACATCAATCGTGATCGTTTCCACCTGAACACGCACAAAAAGAGTGGTAATTGTCTGGCTGATGCCTTGAAGCAGATACTTGATTAAAAATCTGCCGATGGGAAGCGCCACCAGCCAGCCGGCAACGCCAAACAAAGCGCCCTCGGCTAAAAAGATAAAAAGCAGATGATAACCGGTAGCACCCACTGATCTCAAAATCGCCAATTCCTGACGCCGGGAAGCCGCATTCAAGGCCACCAGGCTATAAACTAAAAACATGCCGACAAACAATGAGGCAAAACTTAAAATAGAGAGATTGAGCTGATAGGCGTTGATCATTCCCCGCCCGCTTTCGCGAGCGGCTGAAGGCGGATTGAGCGTAATGCTTTCCGGCAAAATTTTGCGGATGCTATCCAGATCTTTCGATGTGGCGTCGGGTTTTAATTTTAAATCGATTCGGTCAACCTTACTAAAAAGGCCCGTAAATTCCTGAAAGGTTGCAATATCGGTTAAGGCGATTCTGCCCCCCTCGGCCAGCGCAAGCCCCTGCGGTTTCAGCGTTCCGATAACTTCAAAATTCGCCTTTTGCCGGACATTTTCGAGAAGCAGCTCCTGTCCCCTATTACAATTGAGCTGATCGGCAAGGGGCTGCCCCAATATCAAGGTGAAGGGCTCTTTTAATAACTCCAACCAGACAAGCGTCTCCTGATTACTGTTGCGAGTGACCCGCCAGTCGCGCAAGGGCTTATCGAGTATTGGGTCAAAGCCGATCAGAAGAAAAGGTTCGCTGTCTTTCTGCGCCACGCGGGTATAGGTGCTCAGGACCGGTGATGCATTTTGGATTGCCGGATGATTGAGGAGCTTCGGCATCAGATTTTCCGGCACATAATCACCGGGGCAGGTCAACACCGCATCAGCCCGCCCGGCAATCAAGTTCATGCTTTTGGTAAATGAATCCAACGAAGCGTTAACCGCCAGGCGCACACTGGTGAAAACGGCCGCACCCAGCGCAATTCCGAAGAGCACTGTCAGGGCGCGGCCCAGATGCCGTCGCATATGCCGCAGACTGAACCAGATAAACAGCCGAAAGAAAAATACGAGATCTCTCATGGATGGTTGATGGTCATGCCGTCTTGGAGGAAAATCTTAACCGTCGCCTGAGCGTCGGCCAAGGCGCTGTGGGTGGCAACCATAATGGTCCGGCCCCATTTCCGGTTGAGCTCGACCAATAGATCAATGACGATTTGCCCGTTGCGACTGTCAAGATTTCCGGTAGGCTCATCGGCCAGGACAACTGCCGGATCATTGATCATGGCTCGGGCGATGGCGGTGCGCTGCATTTCGCCGCCGGAAAGTTGTGCGGGCAGGTGGTCTAAACGCGCATCAAGTCCAAGCCATTTTAACAGCTCCATAGCTTTGGAACGGCTTTGCGCAAAGGATTTGCCGGCCAAAAGTGCCGGAAGACATGTATTTTCAATGACGTTCAACGTGGGCAGCAAATTGAAGGACTGAAAAACCATGCCGACGACCTGCCGGCGAAAGTGGGTCAATTCCCGATCTGAAGTCTTATTAAGATCATGGCCGGCAACTCTCAGATCTCCCCGTGTGGGGCGATCCAGGCCGGCCAGCATCGATAAAAGCGTGCTTTTACCGGAACCGCTGTTGCCTTTCAGCACCACCAGTTCACCTGCCGCGATTTCAAGATCAATCCGGTTGACGCCGACGACCTGGCTGTCACCCAATTTGTACAGGCGCGTTAATCCTTTGGCCGAGATGATGGATGGAGAAGTTTTAGCTTTCATGTCGGTTAAAGAAGTTAAATGTTCTAACAAATAACTCCCCATGGGGGAGTTATTTTGCCAGATAACCTTTCCTGACCGCATCATCGATGAGGTTTAAAACAGAATCCCATAGAAACGAAGAACTTTCATGAATCGGCTGCATCCTCGAGATGACCTGTTCTTTTCGAATACCGTGCTTTAGCCAGGTGTGTCCACGGGTGAAATAATTGTGAAAAAGCGGCAGCAGCCGATCCAGGGCATTGGCAAACCGGGACTCGGCTGTTTCTCGGGCTTCGAATTCATCCCATAATGCCCGAAAAGCATCGGCCTGGTCCGGTGGTAAAATGTTGAAAATCCGATCTGCCGCTTTCATTTCACGCTCTTTTTGGTCCTGCCCGCCAGCCGCATCATAGCAATACGTGTCGTCCGCATCGATTTCAACCAGGTCATGGGCCAAAAGCAGTTTGATCACCTGCAAAAGATCCAGATGGTCTTCTTCAGCATATTCGGATAAGACCAGAACGGTTAAGGCAATATGCCAGGAGTGTTCGGCTGAATTTTCCCGACGGGAGCGATCCAGCAGCAACGTCCGCCGCTGAATCTGTTTGAGTTTGTCGACCTCCAGAATAAATTCAATCTGGCTTTTAAAGCGCTTGTTTTCGAACAGACGCTCTATTGCGGTCCTGGTGGTTGCATCACTTTCCATTTCGTCTTTTTCTTCGCGCATCGGCCGACTCCTGTCGCAGTATCGGGTTCATTATTTATTCGCTCGGGTCACGATGCCCTTCAACGCACGCCGGATCATCTTTTCACCAGCGCATTGACCTTTTCGACATAGGCCCGAATATCACATTTTCGTTCCAGACCGGAAGCCGCCATGTAGCGGATCTTACCGAAAATCGGTCGTTCGAACCAGGCGCGATCGTGCTCGCCGAAGATCCAGGCAACACCGGCATACGAGTTGGCATCGCGCCCGTCAAGAAAATATTTGTTGTTGATACTCAGCGTTGTTTTAAATGCCTGTTCGGGTGTCCGGGACCATTCCAGAATTTTTTTACCCCAGTACATGCGCATATAGTTATGCATAAATCCGGTAAACTTCATCTCCCGCATGGCTGTATTCCAGTAATCATCGTGGGTCTGGCAATTTTCGAGCTGCCGCCGTGAATAAAGGTATTGACGCCGGTCTTTTTTATGCTCGGCCAGCGTCTTTTTGGCCCAGGCCGGCAGACAGGCATAAGAATCGTAGTCCGGCGTATAGCAAACAAAATTCATGGCCAGCTCGCGCCGCACAACCAATTCCTCCAAATAAGCCTCCTGCGCCTGCTTGAATCGATTTTCGGTTTTAAGGATCTGTAAAGCCAGATATAGGGGGGAAATTTGGCCAAAGTGCAGATATTTGCTCATATGGGAGACGGCGTCGGTCTGGGGCTGATTTCGGTTTTCGACATAATGTTCAAAGTGAAGGCGCAAAAATTTTTGAAATATTTTTCTGGCCCTGGATGTGCCGCCCGCGAAGAAACCGGACACAGGCAACACCCTCTGATCAATGGGCAGCGTCTTGGCAACGGCTTCGGCGTTATTTAAATCAAGCCCGCTCACCTGTGTGTTTTGAGAGGACTTTTTTATTTCCGTCGGTTTGAATTCGCTGAGATAATTCTTGAGGTGTTTATGAATTTTGGGTCGGATCGTGCGGGCCGCATACTCGGCTTTGCCGGAAACGACCTCGACAGGTACCACCACGTCGCTTTCGACCTGTACGACCCGGCAATTCGCTTTATGCGCCAGCGCCTCGCGCCATTGGCGTTGATGCTTGAGATATCCCCGGTCGCAGACAATCAACGACGCCCGCCGGCCAATGGAAAGCGCAATATCTACCGGTTGGCCCTTGCGGACAATCATTTTGATGCCCCGTTCGGCGAGGATTTGTTGAGTCTCTACAAGCCCCTCCAGCATAAAAGTGTAATGGCGCAAATTGGCTTCCGGGTAATCGTCCATCAGCCCGAAAACAACCAAAACAGCCTGATCGATTTTATTGGCCTGTTGAATGGCATATTCCAGGGCGTGATTGTACTCGGCTCGCTGGGACTGCTGCATCCAGTAAAGCACGAAATCACCCTTGCGAAGATCAAGATGGTTTAAAGGCTGAACACGTGAATGTTGGATTTGCCGATATCGCATGGCCTTAGGGTTGAACCCCCCTTATTTGTTTTGGGAAGCTGAATCCAGCTTTTTGCGCATGTCAAGCCAGTCTTCGAGCTCCAGCAGTGTTTTGGACAGATGGTAGCGGCCGTCGGCAAATACGCCGTAATCACCGCCTCCGCTCATGGCTGAAGCAAACCGAATCGAATTGGCGTAAAACAGCCAGGAATTGCTCCACTTCCTTTCAATGGCCTCATTAAAAGGGCTGCCCTTTTTATCGGCAAAGCCTTGCTGCCAGATGTCTTCCATGATCCGGGTGCCGGTGCGGGTCTTCGCATTGGTCTCGCCGATGGTATTCTCAAAGCGCGCCCAATGACCGCTGACCCAGGAGGAATCATGGCAATTCAGGCAGGCCGCCTGCATCTTCAGCCTGCGGGCATCCCTTTCTTTTTCATCGATTAAATGCGTCGCCGCAAAGCCGCCGTTAAAATCGGTCGGCAGCGGTAATCCTTCTTGGTTGCGGATCACAGTGGTATCCGGATTTTTCGGATGCGGATGGGCATAAATCAGACCGAAAATGCGCCAGGGCAGCCGATTGTTCATTTGATGCGTCCTTTCAACCACCACTTCCGCATCGGTGTTGACCAACAGGCTGACATGGCAGGTGGCACAGGTCGGGGCTGTAAAATCCTTGCCGATTGTCCACGGCACAGACTTAAAATTCCAGGAGGAATGCATGGTCGAAAAAATGTTGCCGTGTTTGCTGGCGGCATAAACTTTGAAAGCCGGCACATCGGGTCCCACGTGGCACTCTTTGCAGGTGTAGGGCTGGCGCGCCATTTCGATTGAAAAGCTGTGGCGGGTGTGGCAGGCCGAGCAGGCGCCCATGCTGCCGTCCGGATTAATACGCCCCACTCCCTGATTGGGCCAGCCTTTGATTTTGGGAAATTCCAATTCGCCGGCCGCTTCGGTGTCGCGGGCTTCATAGCCGCCGACCTCAAGCCGGGTTCCATGGCAGGAATAACAGGCATCGGCTCTTGTGGCGTCATCGGCCGGCGCCAAATCAATTTTTGCCTTTTGGTATTTTGTTTCCGCCAGAATGGTGTGCTCAAGTTTTTGAAAAAGCTTGTTGTCGGCCAGGTTGCCGTAAGCATGGGCCATGATGTTTTTGGAATACTGCTCGGTTTCCTCGGCATGGCATGTCTTGCAATCGTCGGGGCTGACCACCAGATGAATACGGTAATCGGTATGGTCAAACGTATCGGCGTGGGCTTCGGGTCTGAGCATGTGACACTCGGCACAGCCGACCACGACACTCTGCAATCTTTCGGGAACAGTTGTACCGGATACCTTGCGGGCAACGCCTTTTACCGCCAGGGCCTCCCCGGGTGTGATTCTGGCGTGACGGCTGTTTTGCCATTCATTAACAATTCCGGGATGGATGGCGGAGTGGCAATCGATGCATTCAGCCGTTGCCTCGCTGATCGGAGCCTCCGCCGCAAAAGCCGGAATCTCTGAAACGAACCCCAAAAACAGTCCCAGTATAACCATCACAGGCTTCATAAAAATTTCCTCGGGGAGAATAGCAAGGTTGTGATCGGAATCCGGTCGACAGCGAAATATTTTTTCACGCATTGCCCGGGGATAATAAAGGACCCGATCCGATTCTGCGGGTATTACCACAGCACTCAAGATTTGTCCAAGAAATCCGGGCCTTCAAATAATAAAAAAAGGGCGGCGTTGACACGTCGCCCTCCGGCGTTGATGTTTAAACAGGCTGATTTCCGCGCAGGACCGATGCCGGTAATTGATCCTGAACTCGATTCTATGCACTGTTCGATGGCAATACGCAACTGGTGTGAAGTCTGGGGGTGAAGCGCTCGGGTCCCCCGACGATCGGCTTGCCGATAACTCTGGCAATCGATTTGAGCATACCGAAAAAAATCCATTCATGAAAAGGATACAATCCATACCAATATGCGATTCCCGCCAGACCTTTAGGCAAAAATCGCGATAGCATCTGCAATTCAACCCGGTTCGACCCGCTGGAGGTAATTTGAAAATCCAGTAAAGCTTCACCGGGCATTTTCATCTCGGCAACTAGTAATAAACGATGCGGCGCGTCCACTTTTAAAACCCTCCAGAAATCAAGGGCATCACCCACGCCGACATCAGAAGGGTGCCGACGTCCCCTTCTCAGGCCCACACCTCCCGCAGCACGATCCAGCATACCCCGGAGTCTCCAGAGCGAGCTGCCGAAATACCAGCCTGTCTGACCCCCGATTCTGCTGATCGGTTGCCAGACTTCATCTGCCGACGCCCTGATGCGGGCACGGTAACCGCAGTTCATAATTGTGCCGCCGGCCCACTCGGCATCACCGCAGTAAGCCCATTCCGGTTCACGCAAAGGCCCTGCATCCATCCAGCAGGTATCGACCCGCTCCTGCTCGAGACGTTGAAGCGCCAGGCGAATCGCCTCGCGACAACTCAATAGCTTCTGGGGAATGATCGACTGGATCCGGTTTTCGCTGCATACCGCATCACTGGTCAATCCTTCGGTAAGCGGTAAGGCGATCGCGGCTGGAACCGGGCTGATCAGGTGAATCCAATATGCGCTTAAAGTCGGCGTCAGCACGGGAACCGGTATAATCCAGCGTTTGGGCAGCCCGGCCTCTTCGGCGTAAACATCCAACAGCGAACGATAGGCCAGCACGTCCGGACCGCCGATGTCAAATGTTTCACCGATGGTTTCCTCATGCGCAAGGCATCCTACCAGGTAATGAATGACATTGCGGATGGCAATAGGTTGATTTAACGAAAAAACCCAGCGGGGCGTTGTCATGACCGGCAGATGTTCGACCAGATAGCGCAAAATCTCGAAAGAAGCGCTGCCGGACCCCAATATCATGGGCGTGCGCAAATCGGTGGTGGGAACTTTTCCGGCTTTGAGGATCTCGGCGACTTCGATGCGGGATTGCAAATGTTTACTCAATGGTGCAGCTTTAGCCTCGGCCAAGCCGCCCAGATAGATGATGCGTTCCATCCCGACGGCTGCGGCCGCATCAGCCATGTTGCGCGCGGCGTGACGATCGGCCTCGATAAACTTTGTTTTCTGGGCGATCATGGAATGCACCAGATAATATGCCGTCCGGCAACTACCCGCCGCTTTTTCAAGAGACTCTCGATCGAGGACATCGCCTTGAACCAGTTCTAGCATTTGATGCCGGGCCCAGGGGCGGCATCTCAGTTTGTCCAGCGATCTGCCCATAGCGCGCACCCGATAGCCGGCTTCAAGCAAAGCCGGAATCAGACGCCCGCCGACATAGCCGGTGGCACCGGTGACGAGAACCGGTTTCGAATCCATAGAAAAATTCCTTTTAAATCAGATCGAGAACGCAGCCTTAAGAAAACGACCGGAATTGGTTTTAAGCCCACTCAGACGTGGGTTCGCAATTTCAACTCCAGCGGGTGCGGATTCA
>JARRJQ010000023.1:0-12780 GCA_037388985.1 Desulfobacterales bacterium
CGGGATGTCCAAGGTAGCGCATGTGGGTCAACGGTGTGGCGACTTCAATTTCTTCTATGTGGGCTCTGATACCGGGAAAAATCTCTTCCACCCGTCTGAGCATGCCTTCGGCACAGCGGTATTTGGTTTCAAAGTATTTTGCGGGAGGGATTTGCAGCCAGGGATCACCGTATTTCAGCGTGACGATATTGGCCTGACAGGTGCCGGGCGGAGAAAAATCCGGGTCGGCGATATCGTAGCAGCTCATCGCTATCGATTCGTCTTCAATATCTATTTTTCGCATGCGGTCGATGAGAGAATCGGAGATATCAGTATTGGCCATCAGAAAGTTTGTCGATTCCGTAATGCCTATTTCAGCCGGTTCGCAATCAAATCCGATAAACATCGTAAAAGCAGAAGTGCTGAGGCGTCGTCCTTGCATTTCGGCGGTAACCGTATCCGGCACATTTTGCGGGTCGATCAACTCGGTGTAAGTGGATACCTGGGATGCATTGGATATGACATAGGCCGAGTTTATTTTTTCATCAGCGGCCGTGAGTACCCCTTTGACCTTTGCGTTTTCTACCAGAATCTTTTTTGCGCCGCAATTGAACCGCACCGTTCCACCATAGGCTAAAAATTTGTTCAGAATGGCATTGGAAAGGGCCTGAGAGCCGCCTTTGATGTGAAATGGCTTGAATTCGGAGTATTGGAAGAAAATCATCGCCATGTAAGCAAAAGCCAGACGGGTGGGCGGCACCCCCAGATAGCCCCAGTAGACCGACAGAACTGCTTTGAGCAACGGATCGCTGAAAAAGGCGTCCAGGATTTCCGAGGTGGGCTTGAAGGCATTTTGGTATAGACGGGGATACTTGTCGCGGGAAGCCTCCGGATCGCGAAAAACAAAGGCGCCGATAAAATCATTGGCGAAATTCGCCAGAAGGTCAAAATAGCCCTGAATGGCGTCTTTTTCGCGGGGAAACTTCTCCTGTAAGGCGGCAATGGTTTGCAGGCGATCCGGCTTGATGGTCAGGCGAAATCCGTCCGGCATGGCGATATGGTAAAGATCGGGGATTTCAACAAACTCCAGATCATCCAATATGCCCAGGCGATCCAGCGCCACTCTCAGCAGGCCGGGTTTTTGCGGGGTCCCCAGACCGCTGAGTTGATGCAAGGCGACCTCGAATTCAAAGCGCCCGCGGCAAAAGCTGGTGGCTGCGCCTCCCGGAATATTGTGCCTTTCCAGCAGCAACACCTTGAGACCTCCTTTGGCCAGGGTTGCCGCCGCCGTAAGACCGCCGTTTCCGGCACCGATTACAACAACGTCAAAGGTTTCCATTTTCACAGCCCCATGAATTTGGCCGCAATATTTTTCATAATTTCGTTGGTGCCCGCAAAAATCGTCATCACCTTGGCATCGCGCCAGGCGCGAACCAGCGGGCATTTCTCCAGCGTACCGTACTCACCGCACAAATCGATGCTGCGGTTTGCCACCCGGTTAAGCATTTCGGTAGTCCAGTATTTGGCCATGGACGTCTCGATAATGATGTCCTTGCCCTCCATATGATCGCTGATGAGTTTATCGATGAATGCTCTTCCGATTTTCACTTCGGTGGCCATCTCGACCAGTGCGAACTGAACGGCCTGGGATTTGGAAAGCGGCTTGCCCATGACCGCCGTGGTTTTGCAATAATTCAGCGTCCATTCGATAATACCCTCCGCCGCGGACACCGCCCCGATGGCACAAACCAGTCGCTCGGGCTGAAGTTTGCCCATCAGCATTAAAAAACCCATGCCCTTGTCGCCCAGGCGATTTGTTTTAGGAATGCGGCATCTGGAAAAAAACAGTTCAGCCGTATCCTGACTCCACATGCCCATTTTCTCAAGGTGCCGGCCTCTTTGGAAACCAGGGGTTCCGGATTCAACCAGATAAAGGGAAATGGCCTGATACGGATCTTCCACAGCGGGATCCCGCGCCGCCAAGACCACCAGATCGGCATTGATGCCGTTTGAAATAAATATTTTTGATCCGTCGATGACGACTTCATCTCCTTCTTCCACCGCAGAAGTGCGCATACCGGCCAGATCACTGCCGGCATCCGGTTCCGTCATGGCCACCGCGGTGACAATATCGCCGGAGACACAACCGGGCAGGTACTTTTTCTTGAGCGCTTCAGAGCCGTATGAGCTGATGTAGGGGACGACGATGTCCGAGTGCAGGGCAGCGGCCAGACCCGTGTGCCATGTTCGGGTGAGCTCCTCGAGAACGATGACCGAATGAAGGAAATCGGCGCCCTGCCCGCCGTATTCCGGAGAGACATCCATGCATAAGAACCCATTTTGCCCCATTTGCTGCCACACACTTTTAGGTACAATTCGATCGGCTTCCCACTGGTCGACAAAGGGCGTCACTTCTTTGGCCAGGAAATCACGCAGTCGCTGCCGGTATTTATGATGGTCCGCTGTATAGGGTAATATGTCCATCTTTGAAGCTCACCTTATTACGGCACAAGGCACAAGGCTCACGGCTCAAGGGGTTCATTATAAATATACGCCACACGCCGTGTGCCGTGCACCATGCGCCTTGCACCTGAACTTATTTGTATTTTCCGATTATGGAAATACTGCAAACATTCATGGCCGGAAAACCGCCCAGATTATGGGTTAATCCGTATCTTGGGTTTTCAAGCTGACGCTCTCCGGCCCGGCCGTGAAACTGCAGATAAAGCTCATAAAGCATTCTGAGCCCGGATGCTCCGATGGGATGACCGAAACATTTCAGCCCGCCGTCCACCTGGCAGGGAATGGTTCCTTTTCGGTCAAAAAACCCGTCCATAACATCTTTATAAGCCTTGCCTCTTTCGGATATATGAAGGTCTTCCATGGTGACCAGCTCGGTGATCGAAAAACAATCATGGACCTCCATCAGGTCGATTTCTTCCCGCGGTTTGGTGATACCGGCCTCTTTGTAAGCCTCGGTGCTGCATTTGCTGGTGGTGATAAAATGGTCTCCGTCCCAGCTTTCATAGCCCATTTCCTCCCCGCTGCTCAGGGCCAGTTGAAGGGCTTTAACGGTAACAAAATCTTTTTTGCCCAGCTGCTTGGCTATCTCCGGCGTGGTCACAATCGCACAGGCAGCGCCATCGCTGACGCCACAGCAGTCAAAAAGGCCCAGCGGATGAGCGATAATCGGAGCCGCCATCACCTCCTCTTCGGAAACCGCTTTGCGCAAATGTGCTTTGGGATTCAAGACACCATTGGCATGGCTTTTGGCAGAGACATGCGCCATAGCGCGCTTGAGGTCCCGCTCGGACACACGATATTTGGCGGCATAGGCGGTAGCCAGCTGAGCAAAAGCACCGGGAGCCGTCATATTCGGAAACCACTGCCAGGCCAAGCTGCCGGAATCCGACCCCACGAAACTGGGCAAACCGCCATAGCCGGTGTCTTTGAGCTTCTCCACCCCCAGGGCCAGGCAGATATCATAGGCGCCGGATGCCACTGCATAACAGGCGCCCCGAAAAGCTTCGGTTCCGGTAGCGCAAAAATTTTCGACCCGGGTGACCGGAATCATGGGCAGTCGCAATGTGATGGACATGGGCAGGGCGCTGCGGCCGACATTGATGCTGTCAAAGCAGGTGCCCAGCCAGGCGGCGCCGATATCTTTCTTGTCGATGCCGGCGTCTTCCAAACACTCTTTAAAAGCCTCAACCATTAATTCTTCAGCACCCACCTCCCAGCGCTCGCCAAAGCGGGTACAGCCCATTCCAATAACGGCGACTTTGTCTTTTATCCCGGTTGCCATGGTTTCCTCCCTCAAAACTCCATCTTTTGCCCGATGGCTATGTTGTCTTTG
The DNA here is from genome assembly GCA_037388985.1 of Desulfobacterales bacterium. Lineage (GTDB taxonomy): Bacteria > Desulfobacterota > Desulfobacteria > Desulfobacterales > JAHEIW01 > JAHEIW01. Next base: position 3,836 of record JARRJQ010000023.1, read on the forward strand.
TAAAGGTTTTGCCTGTTGCCCGTTAGCCTGTTTGCCCGTAACAGATAAAACCAAACATTTTTCCGGTTTTAACGGGCTCAACTGGATCAACGGCCTAAACCGCCCAACCTAATATAGTGATCACCTTTTTATGAAAAAGATATAAGTTATTTTTTACCGAAACTGAATAGCTTCTCCAACAATTGCGATTTCATGATATCGCCTTCGATTTTCAGCTTGCCGGAGGTGTAAGCCTGCATCGCCGGCAGCCGACCATCCATCATGGCAATAAAATCGGCAGCAGTCATCTTGAGCGTACAGGCCGGTTTGGCATGCATCCCGGCTTCAATCGCACAGGTGCCGTTCTTAATCACACAATTCCAGTCGCCGCCGCCTGCCCCCGAAATGCTGAACTGAAATACGACATCGACACCGGCAGCGGCATCGGGCTTAAAGGTTTTAAGCATATTTTCAAAGATGGATGCAATGCTGACCTGCCCTTCTTCGGCCTTCTGATCTTCAAGGGGCTGAGCCTGGGGCGGTGAAATCAGCGCAAAGATCGCACTGTTGGCTTCTTTAAACTCCTGGGCGCCTTCGAGCGCGTTGATTTTTTTCCAGTTCTCGTGGATCATCTCTGGTGTCGGCGGATGATCGCGGTCTCCCAGTTGCACGGCAGTGCCTGTCCAAATCGCCGCGCGATTGAAATAACCCATACCGCAATTAAAGATGCCGCCGCTTTCCGCACAGGCTTCGCTGCACAGAACCATCACCAGGGGCACAACAAATTCGGGTTTTGAGCGTTCGAACAGATCCGGCGGCATGACATCTTCGGTCAGCCGCGAAGCGGCAATCGGAGCCACGGTATTGATGTGGATATTGTGTTTCATGCCTTCCAGTTTCAGGGTGTTCATCAACCCGACCAGAGCCGTCTTGGCAGCGGAATAATTGGTCTGGCCGAAATTGCCATATAAGCCGGCAGCCGATGTGGTCATGACGATCCGCCCGTAACCGTTGTCCTTCATGGCGGCCATAGCCGGGCGGGTGACATGATACGCGCCGTTCAAATGGACGTCTAAAACCGCTTTCCAGGTTTCGGGCTCCATTTTTAAAAAGCTTTTATCTCTGAGGATGCCGGCATTGTTGATCAAAATATCCAACCGGCCGAAGGCCTCCAGCGCGGTTCGCACGATATTCTCTCCGCCTTCTGCGGTGGCGACGTTATCATAGTTGGCCACGGCTTCGCCGCCCGCGTTTTTGATTTCTTCAACCACACGATCGGCAGCACTTTTTGATCCTTTGCCCGTACCGTCGCGGGCACCCCCCAGATCGTTGACTAGCACCCTGGCCCCGCGCCGGGCCAGCTCCAGCGCATAGGCCCGGCCCAGACCTGCTCCCGCACCGGTGACAATGGCCACGCGATCATCAAAGCGCATTCCGCTGCTTTCTTCAATGGCGCCGGGTATCGGGACAGCCTTCCAGAAATAGTTGACAAAGCCGCGCTCTTTGTCCACACCTTTGCGCTTAAAGGCCATTTTCACCGGCAGCCCGACCTTCAGATCATCGAGTTCGCAATCCGTAAAATCAGCCATGATGCGGCCGCCTCCCTCAAATTGCACCATACCGTATATGGCCGGCGGGTCCACCGAGACCGAAAGCATATCGCCGGTAAAGGATTTTACTGCGGCCGGCACATCCGCAAATTCATAATCTTCCTGGCTGTCGAATGCGCCGCACTCGGGATTGACGCAGATATCCATTTTCGGAAACTGGGGCGCACCGCAGGCTTTACATTTACCACCCACCAGGCCCAGAATCATTTTATTTTTGCGCCATAAAACGGTGGTGGCCGTCTGGGTCGGTGCTTCCGCCCGAATACCCATCTCGGTTTGAATCAGATCCCTGAATTTGAGCCACTTCAGATAGTTGCCCATGGTTTTTTTGTTCGCCAGAGATCCGACAACGCCGTTTCTTTCAGCCAGCCGGGTGATGTTTTCGGTGACCTCAAAAAGCAGCGCATTGGCACCCTGGCCGAAACCGATCATCAGAATGCGATCGCCCGGCCGGGCCTTCTCCAGTGCTGAAATAAACATGATCAATGGGTGGGCGGTGCCGGTTTCACCGCAGACCTCATGCATATTGTCCACCAGCTTGTCGCCAGTTGCACCCAGCTTCGCGGCGATATTGCGGTGGTCCCGTTTAAAGATGCATGGATAGACCATTTTGTCGACACTATCCATGGTAATGTTCAGTTTTTCAAAAAGGCCATTGACCACCTCGGGAATGATCTGGCCGTATCCGGCATCTCTGGCCCAGCGTTCTTCCCACACGTAGTCGTACTTCTTATCGGCACCGCGGTAATGATCGACAAATTCATGGGCAACGGAATACGATCCCTTATATTCAGCAATAACATCGGTATCGCCGACCATCAGTGCGGCCGCCCCGTCACCAAACCACATTTCGTAAAAATAAGCGGCTATGGTCTCCCGGCGGTCGGTGGCGGCCACCATGATATGGTTTCTTTCACCGCTTTTGACCGACTCCAGGGCGCTGATCATGGCGGTTGTCGAGGCTTTCTGAGAAGATGAATAATCCGCTGTAATCAGGTTGTCTTTGAGGTTCAGTGCCGCTGAAACGATCCCGGCATTTTGCCGGTCGGCAAACGGCAGGGTGGTGGACGCCAGATACAGCGCATCCAGTTTCTGCTTGTCCTGACCGCAAAGGCAGTCGCGGGCGGCGGCCACTGCCATCGTAATGGCATCTTCGTCCCAGTTGCACATGGACCGTTCCCCCTGTGCGACCATCATCAGCGCTGGCGCAAACCAGCCCATGGCCTGAAAGATCGCCATCCGCTCCAATCTCAACCTTGGAATATAGGCACCATAGGAAGTAATACCGATCATATTTTTGCTCCTCTCAAGTAAATGCTTTCAGCATGAAAAATTATCCGGAAAAATAAAAATCCAATTTCCAATACTGTTGAAATCCGAAGCACGAATTTCGAAATTCGAAAAAAATCCGAAATTCGAATTTTCAAAACCGAAAAAACAGATTTAATGCCCTTATTTTCTTGGTGGTTTTGAATTTTTTTAATTTTGGTCATTCGTATTTGTTTCGGATTTCGGGATTCGGATTTCGAATTTTATGTTAATCTTGAACTTTTGAACCGGAAACCCGGAACCTTAGAACTGAAATTTAAAAAGCTTCTCAATCAGCTGCGATTTCATAATATCGCCTTCAATCTTCAGCTTGCCGGAAGTATACGCCTGCATGGGTGGCAGAAGGCCGTTCATCATATTCAGGAAATCCTTGTCCGCTATCTTCAAGGTGCAGCCCGGCTTTTGGTGAGCCCCGGCCTTAACCTTGCAGGTACTGTCCTTAATGACACAGTGCCATTCACCGCCGCCACTGCCGCTGATGACAAACTGGAAAACAACATCCACACCTGCGGCGGCATCCGCGACGAATGCAGCGGGCATGGCATCAAATATTTTGTCAACGGTCTCAAACCCCGCGGCGGTGCTTCCGGTATCTTCGGCCGGCTTATTGAACGCTTGTAAAACATCACCGACCTGTTCTGTGGCATTATAGTATTCTCGGGCGCCTTTCATATGGGTGACATTTTCCCATTGGGAAACGAGCTGCTCGGGATCCGGAATCTCCCGTCCATCACCCACCACAATGCCGGGTCCGGTCACAATGGCGGCCCGGTTGAAATAGCCCATTCCCACATTATAAATATGGCCGCTGACCGGACATTGCTCCGAAACCAGATAAAGCGCCATGGGTGCCACCAGCTCCGGCTCCAGTTTATCGATGAAATCCGGCGGCAGAATGTCTGCGGTCAGTCGTGAAGCCGCCACCGGGGCGATGGTGTTGACCTTGATATTGTATTTTTCGCCCTCCAGCTTTAAGGTGTTCATCAGGCCCAGCAGGCCCATTTTGGCAGCCGAATAATTGGTCTGTCCGAAATTGCCGTAGAGTCCCGCCGCTGAGGTCGTCATCAGGATTCTTCCGTATCCCTTCGCCTTCATCGCGCCAAAAGCCGGACGCGATACATAATATGCTCCGTTGAGGTGCACATCGATTACCGCCTGCCAGTTTTCCGGCTCCATTTTCAAAAAGGTTTTATCCCTCAGGATTCCGGCATTGTTGATCAGGATATCCACCGAACCGTAGGCATCCAGGGCTGTGCGCACAATACTTTCACCACCGGCAGCCGAGGTCACACTGTCATAGTTTGCTACCGCCTCGCCACCCAGTGCTTTAATCTCTTCAACAACCTGATCCGCCGGCTTTTTGGAACCTTTGCCGGAGCCGTCCCGGGCACCGCCCAGATCATTGACCACCACCCGGGCACCCCTTTTGGCCAGCTCCAGCGCATACACTCTGCCGAGCCCGGCGCCGGCCCCGGTGACGATCGCCACGCGCCCGTCAAAGCGAATTTGCTCTTTAACGACGTCGCCGTATTCAAAAAAGCCGTTATCCAGGACCATTTCATTGGTTTGGGCGTTGATCACGCGCCAAAGCGCCCGGCCCTCTTCAGCTTTCCAGATCAATGTTTGAATGGGCACACCGGGATAAAGGGGGCGTTTAAACCGGCAGTCGAGCCGCCTGACCTTTTGCGGTTCACCCGGGCAGAGACTTTGGATCAACGCCCGGCACGCATATCCGTGGGTACACAAACCATGCATAATCGGCTTTTCAAAACCGGCCATTTTGGCAAACTCGCTGTCCACATGCAGCTGAAACGTATCGCCGGAAAGCCTGAAGATCAGCGGCTGGTCCGCTGAGGGTGCGGCGTCCACCACAAAATCCGGCTCGCGGTCTGGAAATTCAATCTGTTTCGGGGGAGCATTCTCACCGCCGAATCCGCCGTCCAGACGGGCAAAAACCGTGGCAATGCTGGTAAAAAGTTTGGTGCCATTTGAGTGATGGGTTTCGAATTCGGCAACGATCAGAGCACCCTTCTGCTTGCCCTTGTCATAATAGTGGGTAATCGCACCTTCGGTGGAAAGCGTACCTTCGGAAGGGATGGGGTTGTGAAAGATGATCTCATGCTCACCGTGTAAAATACCCGCCAGATTGACGTTGCTGGCAGTCGCCAGCTCGGGCATAAAATCGTAAATGGTGGTCATCGCAAAGCTGGGAATCACCTTTAAATCTTTTTCATAACAATAGTCCAGATCCGAAAACCCGGCGCCAACCCCGAGTGCATAGAGCACGGTGTCCTTCCAGGTGTAATCTTTGGTATAGGGTCCGATTTTTTTGCCGATGGCATCTAGCTTTAACGCCATTTGTCCCCCTCATTTGATAGTTAATGGTTATAAGTGCCCCGTTTCCTCAATTATTTGAATACGAGCCGCGAGTTAACGATCTCGCTGAGTTCCTTAACTTCGAGTTGATGGTCCAGGTTCTCCACTTTGACGGCATCCGCCAGCATAACGGCGCACTGGGGGCACGCCACGGCCAGCACCTGTGCACCCGATGCAACCGCCTCCCGCACGCGTGCTCTGGCGGCCGTATCCAAGCCGCTGCCAATAATGCTGGTGAAAAAGTTGCCGCCGCCGCCGCCGCAGCAAAGCGCATTTTGAAAATTGCGCTGCATTTCGACCAGCTCCAGTCCCGGAACCGCGCCCAGCATTTTGCGGGCCGATCCGTATTCCTGGTTGTGCCGCCCGAGATAGCATGAGTCATGATAGGTCACCCGAACCGGCGGCAGGTCGTCACGAAACACCGCCTTTTGTAAAGCAGGCGCCAGTATCTGGGAGTAGTGAAACACCTGATAGTTTCCGCCAAGCTGGGGATATTCATTTTTGATCACATGAAAGCCGTGAGGTGAAAGGGTAATGATTTTTTGAACGCCCAGCGCATTGAACGTTTGGATGTTTTTTTCGGCCAAATGGCGAAAAAGCTCGGTTTCTCCCATGGCGGCGGCTTCGTTGCCATCCGATATTTCTGCACTCCCCAGCAGGCCGAAGGATACGCCGTTTTCTTTTAAGCAGCGCAACACCGAGCGTACAATTTCCTGCCCCCGAGTGTCAAAAGCGCCGACATCCCCGACGAAAAAGAGGTAGTCCTGGTTTTCAAAGCGCTCCATCTCGCTTTCCGTTGCCCACTTTTCCCGCTTTTTGGGCGAGCGCCCATAAGCATTGCCGGATTGATAAAGCCGGGTCAGACAATCCCGGATGGCGGGCGGAACCCGACCGGCATTGACCAACTCCGCTTTGGCGGCAGTGAATGCCAGCAGAAGCTCATCCTTAAATTTTGGAAAGGTGCAGTGGGCGACACAGTTGCCACAGCTGACGCAGGAAAAAATGATTTCCTGCAAACGATCGCTGAGCTCGATCTTATTGTCCAGCCAGGCCCGAAGCAGCCACATCCGGCCCCCCGGAGAATAGCTTTCGAAACGAAACGCCTGATAGGGCGGACAGTTAAAATCAACGTAGTTCCCGGGCAATTTGCAATAACCGCAGCGAAAACAGCGATGCAGAATTTCTTCATGTTGCATCAGTCCACCTCCCAGTTGCCGGGGTTCATGATGCCGTTGGGATCCAAAACGAAACGAATCCGGTTCATGAGCGCCAACATATTGGGATCCATTTTGCGGATTATTTCTTTTTGCGCCGGCAACTCGGCCTTCCAGGGGATGCCGCCCATATTGACCACGGCGCGATTGGTTTCCTCCAGGGCCTGTTGTGCCCGCCGGATGTCGGCAGCATCGGCGCGATTGAAAGCATACGCAAAAAAGAACATCATGCAGTGGTTGATGCCGATGATGCGGGCTCCCAGAGAATAACTGACCGCCGTCCGTCCGGCGATATCAAGGCCCTCGCGGTACGCCGCCGGAAACAATTCCACCGGCATAATGGCTCCCACATATTCAAATCCACCGCCTTTTCTCACATCTGCAAACCGCGACAGCGTGCGTCCCGGCACATCCAGAAAAGGTGCTTTCATGGCCGCCGGCAGCGGCATGAACCCGGCGATTTTGCGGTCGATATACTCTTTTACCGAAGCGCGAATCAAATTGCGTTTCCAGATCAATTCTTCTTTGGAGTTGGCGCCGTAATTGATATTGCAATGCAGAAATCCCCGGGCCCAGTCCGGCTTGGGCGTCATCCAGGCCGTGATATCTTCTGCTATTTGAATACCGCTCATGCGGTGTAAAATATCGGGCACCAACTCCGGGTCCTCACATACAAATACGCCCACATCATTGATGCGGTAGTTCGGGTATAATTTAATGGCCAGTTTGGTGATGATCCCGGTCGTTCCGGCCCATCCCAGAAAGAGCCCCGTCAAATCCGGCAGCGGTGCCCGGGCAAACCAAAAATCGGAGGTGGCGCAGGAGCCGATTCGAACCACCTCCCCGGTCGGCAAGACGACCTCCAGGCCGTTGAGCATGTCGGAGTGGAACCCATGGGCATGGGATAGATGACCGGAGCCGTGAATGGAAACATTGCCTGCGATGGTGGCGACGGGCGGGGCATCGGGCGCAGAATGTTTCAATCCCGGATGGTGTTTTTTCAAGTATGCCTGGAGCATTCCCTGGGAGGCTCCGGCTTCCACCAATGCATAGCGGCTCATTTCATTGATTTCCAGGATGCGGTTCATGCGTTTCATATCCACAATGATGCCGCCGCGCAATGCGCGGGACAAACCTGATAGCGCCAGTCCGGCGCCTAAAGGAACTACAGGGATCCGGTGCTGGTTGGCAACTTGAACAACCCGGCGCACCTCTTCGGTTGAATTGGGCATGACCACCAGATCGGGAACGGCCGGTGGCATGGTACCCGGATCCATGCTGTAGATGTAACGCTCTTCAGGCTGATCAGACACATATTCGGTGCCGACAATTGTTGCCAGCTCCCGGTATACCTCTTTCATAACCTGACTCCTGTCTTGCATTCTATTCCAAAGCCGACTGACACAGATCGCTCATGAGAATCGGGAAAATTCCTCTTTCAGCCACTGCATCGCCTAATGTGAACAGGCAGACTGGACAGTTAAAAACGCAATAGGCTACACCGGCCTTCTGCATATCGTCAAGATTGCGCTGCTGAACGTCGTCGGCTAATTCATCCAGCTGTTGCGCTCTGAATACCTGGCCGCAACAAAGCGCATTTTCGCGGTCATAGCGGCGCTCGACCCGCTCCGCCCCGATCTTGTGAAAAATATCGTCGACCCAGTGCTGAGTTTCGGGTATGAGGCGATTGGAACAGGGACGTTGATAAGCCACCTTGGCACCGATGGGCTTAATCTGAGTTTTCAGCTGATCGAGTCTGGCGGAGAGATATTCGAAAAGATGGACAGCCTTGAAAGGAACCTTAATGCCGAAGGCCGGTGCCAGCTGCGTATAAGCTCCGTAACATTCGTCATGAAAGCACACCAGTTCGTCGACGCCGCTGTCTTTGAGGTAAAAATTCAAGATGTTTTCAATCATCTGCGGCAATCGTTCCCGAATCACAGAGTTTTTGCCAAAATGCAACCACATGATATTGCAAAAAATATCACTGCCGACGATCAGCGAAGCGTTTTCATAGAGCGGTGCGCGCACACAGCCCGTCAGCATCGGAAAAAAGCACATGTTGATGACCGGTGCTTTCACTGCGGCCGGCGTGATGGTTCCTCTGGCCTGCATCATACGCAACTGCTGCTTGGTAATCGGTATGGGAACGGGCAAGATCCCCTGCTCTTCCTGGCGTTCCACGATCTGGTAAAAGGGATGGTTGTCCGACGGGCAATACTCTTCGCAGGCATAGCAGGTAACGCAGTCATTGAGCACCTTTGAGGCTTGACCCGCTAAAATTTTTCTTTTTTCAGCTTTGGCCTCCTCAAGTTCAAAGCTCATGTACTGGCAGCGCATCAGACAGTCACAGGTTTCGCACTGCACACATATCTGCGGATCGTAATTCAATGCGTACATGTTGCCAATCTCCTCATCGCCGGATGCAACCGGGTAG
>JARRJQ010000024.1:0-2335 GCA_037388985.1 Desulfobacterales bacterium
TCGATATTTTCGCAGACGATTTTAATGGCTGCCGCAATCGGGATGGAAATCAGCGCCCCGACAACTCCCCACAACCAGCCCCAGAATAACAGTGAAAGCAGCACCACTACCGGACTCAAATTAAGCTGATCCCCCATGACCTTCGGGGCAAGTGCATTCCCCATGCTCATTTGGATGGTCACCATCGCCAAAAGGGTGATGACAGCAGGCCAAATCGATGGATAAAACTGTACGAGGGCCAACACAACAGGAGGAATCGAGGCAACAATGGAGCCGACCGTTGGGATAAAGTTAAGGAAAAAAGCCAGCGCCCCCCAGGTCACCGGAAAATCCACCCCGATAATTTGCAGCGCCAGCCATACCAGAATCCCGGTCGTAAAGCTGATCAGAAACTGCAGTGACAGATATCTTCTGATCTGCGTGGTAATCGAATTGGTAATCTGGCTGATCTGGTCGGCATTCCGCGCTGAAAAAGATTTAAGAATTTTGTATTTGAAAAAAGGCTTGCCCAGTAATATGAAAAAAAGAAATATGACCACCAGAACCAGCTGGGATACAAACGCAAAAATGGATCCGGACAAAGACACCAGGCCGCGGCTGATGCTCTGTCCCCAGTTAATCCCGGAAAGGGGATCAAACTCCAGGTTCCATTTGCTGGTTATCAGGGCAACCAACTCCGTCAAACGGGTATGATATCTCGGATATGCCGCGGCAAATGCCGTAACGCGCGAATACAGAAATGTAAAGGACAAATAAAAAATGCCGAGCAACAAAATCAGTATGATCGCAACCGCCAGTGTGGTCGGGATTTTCCGGCTCGTCATAAAATTGATCGCCGGACCGATAAGATACGACAGCAGCCAGGCAATGATCAGCGGAAGAATGACCGATTGGGCAGATTTTAACACCACGCCCACGGCAACCAGCACCAGGATCCCCAGAAATATAAAAGTAACCTTGCCTCGATCAATTTCCATTTGGTCTTAATTGTAATTTCTTTGCATTTTATCAAAAAATTTTTTCACCACGAAAGCACAAAATTTAGAAAGTACGAAATTTATATCATTTCTTTTTCGTGCTTTTATAGTTTCGTGTTTTCGTGATTAATTGATCTTTTTTGGTTCCGTCTTGTCCGGATTGGGATATTAGGAATTCACCGGAATGTTTAATTTTCCGCAAATTTTAACTTAGACGTTTCCTCCGGGTCAACCGCAAATTATCAATTAGTTGAGGAGTGGGGGAGTTTTTACCCCAAACTTGTTTTGCCGCTAGAACCGGTTGCTACAAATAACGTCTTAGGACCCTATCTTAAAACTTTTCGGCGGCCTTTTTCAGCAACTCCTGAACCGCAGGGCTAAACCAGCAGTCAAGAAACAAATCGATCTTGACCCTGCCCTTTTCTTTAAATCTCGAATGAATTTCTTCAACCCGATTCGCTTTAATCAGCTTGAACCCATAAGGAGGCAGGGCTGCCAGATCAGCAACTACTTCGATTGTTTTTTGGTCTAATTCATCTGCAGGGCACACGTCATCCAGCAAGCCAATTTTTTTGGCCTGCTCGGATTCCAGAAATTCACCCCGATAATTTAATTGGGTTGCCCCCCGGTCACCGACGATTTGCCGCAACATCAAATCAGCTAAAAAGGGAACCGGCACGCCGATTTTCACCTCGTTGAGCCCCATTAATTTTCGCCCGGAGGAAGCCAAACGAAAGTCAGCCGTCAGCGCAAGGATTGTACCTCCGGCGATGGCATGGCCGGCAATCGCGCAGGCCGTAGGAATAGGCACTGTATAAAGATCCAGAGCAATCTGGTTGAACTTAAAATAAAAATCAGCCATTGCGGACCGCTCCAGCTGAAGAAGCGTGGGCAGGTCAAAACCAATGCTGAAAAATTTAAACCCTCCGGCCAAGATTAGACCTTTAAATTCTTCTTTAGCCTGAGCCAGTGCATCGGCCAGATCCTCGACCAGTTCGGGACTGATGGCATTGGTGACACCGTTGCTTAACCTTAAAACAGCAACATTACCATGCGCTTCAATTTTTACTTTTGACATTCATCCTCCCACTAAATTTCACCTGTTTTACTGCGGCTGCATGGCCTAAATAATGAACGCCGGCCCTCTAAATTAAAATCATTTTGTATACCATTTCTTTTCAGAAATCAAAGATCCCTGATAAAAGGTGCTCAAACAACTCTTTTGAATGCACGTAGCAAAAAGGGGCTCTGCCTCACTGAGCCCCTTTATAAACAAAGCACAGCCGAGTTGTGAATCTGGCCGCTTACATGATTCTTTTAAACAAACAGGACGCTGATTTTTCGCCGCTTTCGCTGTG
>JARRJQ010000024.1:2383-15152 GCA_037388985.1 Desulfobacterales bacterium
CGCCGGTTCCGGCTTTTTCGGCGATAAAAAAATCTGCGCCGGGAAACGCATGTTCGATGTTGACCTCCACAATACGGGCTCCTGCTTGCCGGGCAAACACGGGTAACGATGCTGCCGGCTGAACAACGGCCGAAGTGCCGATGACAATCATCAGTTTACAGGTTGCGGACTGATGATAGGCTGTTTCCAGAGCAGCTTTGGGCAACTGCTCGCCGAACAACACCGTGTTGGGCTTAAGCACCCCGCCGCAATCACAATGGGGCGGCAAGCCCTCCGGCACATGCGGGGCTAAATATTCTTTGTTGCATTGCAGACAATAGATCTCTCTGAGACTGCCGTGAATTTCGGTTACATTTTTGCTGCCGGCTTTTTTGTGCAAACCGTCGATGTTCTGGGTAATCACATGGCGCACGATGCCCATTTCTTCAAGTTCGACCAGCGCAAGATGGGCTTTGTTCGGCTGATAGGTATCATAGTTGCGGATAAATTCGCCGCGGATGGTCCAGTATTTTGAAGGGTCCTCCCTGAAAGTCTCAATGGACGCATAAATCATGGGGTCGTATTTTTCCCACAGGCCGCCTTTAGAGCGAAATGTAGGGATGCCGCTTTCAGCTGAAATACCGGCACCGGTTAAAGCCACACACGGCTTCAAATCCACCATCAGCCGCGCAACTTCTTCATATAGCGAATCCATATATTTTCCTTTGGCAGCTGCTGTTTGTTCCCCGAATATCCAGCCTGGGGCTGCCAGCGAAAGGACTGCAGATCGCCTTCTCCGACATAAATCTTTTGGTTTCCACGCGTGATTGGATACACAATTGCAATCACTCTATTTCAGGCACTCAATCCCGATTATCGGTTGACAGTCGATAAAGTCCTGCCAGAATTCCTGTCCGAACTTCTGAATCCCGTCAGGCGCAGCCTCGATTTTGTGCCAGCGGATTGTTTTAAAACCAACCCTTTTAAAGGCCCATTCGTGGATTTGGCGGCTTAAATAATAATTATCAATTCGAAATCTTTGGCCCTGTCTATAAAATTCATATGTGATTGCGGCACCTTCCGTAAGCGGTTCGGAAATGCTTTTGGTGAATCCATATTTTTTACAGAGTGAAAAAGATTCCGGTTTCTGCTCCGGATTGTTGTTGATACTGACAAAGCGACCGCCGGATTTCAAATTAGCCGCTATTGCCCTACACATCAGAAGCAGTTGCTCCTTTGTTTGGGCATAATTCAACAGATAGGAGGCAACCACCAGATCAAAGCTGCCGACTTTTTCGAGCTCCATCACATCCCCAACGAGATATTCCAGCCCGAGAGGCTCATCTTTTTCTTGCTGCTTGGCCAGCTGAATCATCTTTTCGGAGATATCGACACCAACGACCCTTTGTGCGCCCTTTCGTTTGATGCGCCGGGAATAAAATCCTTCACCGCAAGCCAGATCAAGAACCGAATTTTGCGAAACATCACCCAGAAGTTTATTGTACGAGTACCATTCAACAATCTCACGGAAAGCCAGCTTCTTTGAAGCTTTATATTGCCGGGCAATTTGATCGTAAGCCACAGTTTTTTTGTTGGCCGGCATAGGATTATTTCTTTTTTAAACCCTGATAATCTTGCCCGGATTAAGGATATTGTTCGGATCCAGGGCGAGCTTAATTTTGCGCATAATGTCGATTTGGACATCACTCATTACCAGTTCCATGAAGTCCCTGCGCTTGTGCCCGATGCCGTGTTCGCCGCTGATCGTCCCTCCCAGGCGCGCAGTGGCCATATAGATGTCCTGTAATATCGACGGCAAAATCTCCTCCCAGTGTTTCAGAGAATCATCCGGATTTTTCAGCGGCGTTGCATGCAGATTGCCGTCGCCGGCATGCCCGAATACCGGAATGCGCACATCGTATTTTCCCCCGATGGTGATGAGTTCCTGCAGGATCTGTGGAATGGCCGCAACCGGCACAACAATATCCTCTATCGACTGGTGAGGACTATACCGCCTCAGTTGCCAGGGAATCGCTTTGCGGATTTTCCAGAAGCGCTCCATTTCCTCCGGCGTTGTGCCCAGGTGCTCCTCGATGGCCCCGTTTTGCCTGCACAGCCGGCAAATCGTCTGTGCATTTTCATGAACGGCCTCAAAATGGTTGCCGTCGACTTCAAACAGCAAAACGGCACCGATCTTCTCGAAGGGAAAGTTTTCCTTTAAATACCCGGCAGTTTCAGCAAAACAAAAGCCATCGATAAATTCGATCGCTGAAGGAATCAGTTTGCCGGCCGTCATAACGGCGGGCAACACGGCAATTGCAGCTTCAGGACTCTCAAAGAAGGTTAAGATGGCGATGCGTACCGACGGGCGCGGCAGCAGTTTAATAAAAATTTTGGTAAAAATGCCCAGGGTTCCTTCGGATCCGATCATTAATTTCACCAGGTCGTAGCCGGTAACGTCTTTGATGCGTTTTCCCCCGAATTGGACGATGTCCCCCATAGGCGTCACGACCTCGAGGCCGTGAATATAGCTGCCGGTGACACCATATTTAATGGCCCGGCCGCCGCCTGCGTTTTCAGCCACATTGCCGCCGATATAACAGAACTCTTCACTCATCGGGTAGCCGGCAAAAAACAAGCCCAGGTCTTTTATAGCGGTATCAAGTTTGTTGGTGACCACCCCAGGTTCGACCACCGCCATTAAATTTTGCCTGTCGATCTCGATGATTGCATCCATGCGCTCAACCGAAATCAATATGCCGCCATATGCCGGAACTGCGCCGCCTGAAAGTCCGCTGCCCGCCCCGCGAGGCGTCACCGGTATTTTTTCACGGTTGCCCAGCTTCATAATGGCCGAAATTTCGCCCGCCGATTTAGGCAAGACAACAACTTCCGGCATATGGGCATATTTTTCTTCCGGCACCTGATCATGGGAATATTTTTTGAGCTTTTTGGCATCAGCGAAGATGACAAAATCGCCACCGCATATAATTTTCAATTGCTCAACAACAGCAGGGCCAACGCGGTTATAGGTGAATATCGTCATAAGGCGCTTCCTCGGAAGGCGCATCGATCTATTGTGCCTGTTATATATTCTGGCGGATTCAGATTTTGGATCGCTCAGACGATGCGTATCCTAGCCGGCCTTATTTAAGATTCTGCCGGTAAAATAAGTTGCCAAAAAAATTAAGCTGAACGGAAGCCAGGTTCCTAAAATACTGCCAAACATCGCAAAGCTTTTTTCAATCAAAAGCGCAACAACGAAGAGATCCATAAAGACGACAAAAGCGATAAACAAGATGGCGGTTTGCAACGGCGAGCTGAAATCAAATTTTTTAAAGTAAAATAAAGAAATGATCATAAATCCAATGGGCCCACCAATAGCATGCAAAATGAGCGTTGTCTGCAAAGACGTCACCGCCATCCCGATTCCCATGATCGCCGCACAAAATGCCCAGCCCACAAAAGCATGAACCAAAATAATTGACCCTTGCTTTAGCGAGATCTTCTTCAGTGGAACCTCCTTTCATTTGCCGGGTGGCCGGATGATCGGTTTAGGGCTCGACTTTGGTTCCCAGAACCTTCAAAAACTTCGCCAGCCAGGCCGGATGCGCCGGCCAGGCCGGTGCGCTGACCAGATTGCCATCCACATGCGCCTGATCCACCGGAATGTCGACATACTCACCGCCGGATGTTTTAACATCCGGGCCGACGGCGGGATAGGCAGAACAACTCTTGCTCTTCAGCACCCCGGCTGCTGCAAGCACCTGCGCACCATGGCAAATAGAGGCAATCGGCTTTTTGGCCTGGGCAAAATGCTGGACAATCTTTATCACCGTTTCATTCAAGCGGATGTACTCCGGTGCGCGGCCACCGGGTATAACCAGCGCATCGTAATCGGTTGCTTTGATTTCATCAAAAGTTGCATTGAGCGTAAAATTATGTCCCGGCTTTTCACTGTATGTTTGGTCGCCTTCAAAATCATGCACCGCAGTTCGGATCGTCTCACCGGCTTTCTTGCCGGGGCAGACCGCATGAACGGTGTGGCCGATCATCTGTAACGCCTGAAACGGCACCATAATTTCGTAGTCTTCCACGAAGTCCCCTGCCAGTAATAAAATTTTTTTGGCTGCCATATTTTTCTCCTTTCAAGCCGGGCATTTATGCCCGGCGTCCGTAGTTAGTTGTCAGTTGTCCATTGCGACAAAACGCAAGTGAAAATGGTTCCCAACGGACGACTGACGACGGACAACTAACATTTGATTATTTTGCCCACTGGAAGTCTGGTAGATTCAACCTAAATATCTTCCAATTTTAATTCGGTCGTCACCTCAATGCTCCCTTTTAACGATCGAGCAACCGGACAAACATCAGCGTGGAATCCGTGAACTTTTTGCGCGATTTCCCGCTGCTCCGGTTTTAATTTCAGCTGATAGGTTACATGAATACGGCGGATCACCAACACCTTACCGTCTTTTTCAATTTCCCCCTTCGCCTCTGAAATCAGGCGCCCTTCGCCGGCAGGAATTTCGCGCGCTTCCAGCGCGCCGCCAAAGGTGCCGGTCAGTCAGCCTGCGGTTGCCGCAACGATATAATCCAAAGTAGTCGCATGCGGCGTATGGACCTGCAGGTCAACACCATAATGTGCTGCAACCTCGGAATGAACGCCGAACAATACAGGCTTATCTTCCTGGGGCAAGTACGCCCGACGCAATGGGCCCTTTATTCGTTCAATTTTTACTCTGGATGTGTAGACAACTTGGTCTCTCATGGTGGCTCCTTTCAGATGATCTCAGCACGAAAGCCGGGAGGCTTGGAAGCAGTAAAACTTAGAGGCATTAAAATAGATTCGCTTTGAAGTCTTTTCGCTTCCCAGCGTCCTGGCCTTCTAGCTTTCCAGCCTGAATACCCAGGTCGTGTTTTCGTGATTGATCTTTTTAGATTCTAGCGAGCAACACCAAACTTAACCATTTAAGAACGAACTTCAACCGCGGCTGAGTCTTTGCGCAATGGTGCGGGCTGCAAGAATACCGCTGGCCGAGGCTTGAATTAATCCTCGCGTGATACCGGCACCATCACCAATGGCGAACAAATTCTTTATGCCGGTCTCCAACTCCGGAGACAATTCAATACGGTTTGAATAAAATTTAACTTCAACCCCATACAGAAGCGTGTGACGCGAATACACACCGGGTGCCAATTTTTCAAGCGCCTGAAGCATTTCAATAATGCTTTGAAGGTGCCGGTAAGGGAACACGAAACTCAAATCGCCGGGAGTGGCCTCGGCAAGCGTCGGTCGCGTCAGACAGCGATGGATGCGCTCAGGCGTACTGCGTCGGCCGGCCAGCAGATCTCCCAGCCTCTGAATAATGGGCCCATTGCCCAGAAGATTTGCCAATCTGGCGATGTACAGACCATATGCAATGGGGTCATCGAAGGGTTCGGTAAAGGCGCTGCTGACCAAAATGGCGAAGTTGGTATTTTCGCTTTTTTTCCGCGCATAACTGTGACCGTTGACCGTAACGACTTCTTTGGTTTTTTCGATGACCACTTCACCATAAGGGTTCATACAAAAAGTGCGCACTTTTTCATCAAAGGTTTTGGAGTAGTAAATAAGCTTGGATTCGTAAATGATGTCGGTAATTTCCTTTAAAACCACAGCGGGCAACTCCACCCGAACGCCAATGTCCACCGGACTGGCACTGGTTTTCAGCCCCAGCGTTTCGGCCTCCCTCTTCATCCAGCCGGCACCGGATCTGCCCGGCGCAGCCACCACAAACTGGCTGAAGAGGGTTTCGCCGTTTCCCAATTTGACACCCCGGATACATCCATTTTCGGCCAGCAGGTTTTGAACCGCACAGCCGGTCCGCGTTTCAACTCGATTCACCAGAGATAGGCGTAAATGATCCAACACCTTCCGGCAGTTCTCCGTACCGATATGCCGGATGCGCGAAGGAATTAAGTCCAGATTGGCCAGGCGGGCACGGTCAGCCAAATCTTCCAGTTTTGGTGATGCCTCGCCAAATAAAACTTCAGGTGCACCATGTTTTACCCAGATTTCATCTGCCGTTTGAAGGAGCTGATTGAGCGATTCCGGTACCAGATATTCCCCCAACAATCCCCCCACCTCGGGCGATAAGGTCAATTTCCCGTCACTAAAGGCACCGGCTCCTCCCCAGCCGCAAAGCATATCATTTGAATTGCGGCGCTTGCGCTCACTGAGATTTTTGCCTAGCTCAAGCAGAAGAATGGGTGTAATCCCCTGATCGGCCAGGGTTAATGCCGAAAAAATTCCTGCCGGGCCGGCACCGACGATGATGGCCTGATAATCCATAGACACCTCTCAATAGGCTTGAAAGCTGGGATGCTGGAAGACTTGAAGACTCGCATTCAGCTTCCTGACTTCCCGGCCTTACCGCTTTCCAGCCCGATGACATTTTGTGTTTTCGTGGTTAATAAATATTTCCATCACCCAAAATGAAAAAATTCAACCCTGTAATTTAAGATCTTGGCAGGCATCTATCAGTCGATCTACCAGATCTGAAAAGTAATTCATCGCCTGTTGGACGGGTTCCGCAGAGCGCATGTCAACGCCGGCCGCCACCAACTGGTCCAGCGAAAATTTACTGCCACCAAGTTTAAGAAAATTCAGGTATGCATCTTTGGCCGACTGGCCTTCCTTAATCACTTTGTTGGCCAGAGCAATCGCCGCCGAAACGCCGGTTGCATATTTATATACATAAAAGGCAGAATAAAAATGCGGAATTCTCAAGCACTCCAGGTTCAGCTCAGGATCCAGAACCAGCGTATCGCCAAAATAAACCTCCAACAAATTGCGGTATATCCCGGTGATGACATCAAGGGTCAAAGGCGCATTGCTTTCGACTGTGTTGTGGGTGATTTTTTCAAATTCAGCGAACATGGTCTGCCGCATAAGAGTGGCTCGCAGATTATCGATTTCCCGGTTGAGAATATAAGCCGTGCGAGCCGGATCATTTTTATAAAGCGCCAGAAGATACCGGGTCAGCAAATTTTCATTTAAGGTCGAGGCCACCTCGGCGACAAAAATCGTATACGCATGATCCACATACGGTTGGTGTTTGTTGGCATAATATGAATGCATGGCGTGACCGCCTTCATGTAACAGCGTATAGACGCTATTGATGTTGTGTTCCTCGTAATTCAGCAGAATATAGGGTGATGCATCGTAACACCCCGAAGCATAGGCACCACTGCGTTTGCCCCGGTTTTCATAGCGGTCGACCCACCCGCCGAGCAGGCCCTCTTGCAATACCTTTACATAATTTTCGCCAAGCGGTCGCATGGCCTCGATGCTTATGTCAACAGCTTCTTCGTAAGTGATGCGAAAATCAACACCGCTGACGATCGGCACATAGGTATCATAAAAATGAAGCTCCGACAAAGCAAGTTTCTCTTTTCGAAAATTCATGTATTTAAAAAAAGGCGCCAGGTTGTTTTTAACGGTTTGTACCAAATTGTCGTAGACATTTTCAGGGATCTTGTCGGTAAATAAAGCCGATGCCTCGCAGGTATCGAAATTTCGAACCCTGGAATAAAAAAGGTCCTTTTTAAGAGAATGTGACAAGGTCGCTGCCAGCGTGTGTTTATGATTTTCGTACGCCTGATAATACTTAAAAAAGGCCTTTTTACGAACCTCTCTATCGGGTTTGATTAAAAATGTGTTGAAATTTCCATGGCTTAATTCGATTTCTTCTCCACTTTCATCCTTAAGGCTGCCAAAATTGAGATCAACATTGTCCAGCTGTCCAAAAATCTCAACCGACGTATTGGCCATCTCCCGGCTCATGGCCAGAACATGCTCGATGCTTTCGCTGCGGGTATGAGATTTATATCGCAAAATTTTTTGGAGATAAAATTGATAAGCCGCAAGCGATTCCTCGGCCAAATACGAATTCATTTGATCATCGGCAATGGCCTGGATCTCCGGAATCATAAAACTGGAGGACTCGGAAGCCCGCTTATTTAAGCCGACGGCACGCTGATGAAGCCCCAGGTAAAACTGATTTGATTTGTCTTCATCGCTTTTTAACTGGGCATAAGTATAGATTCTTTCAATTTTACGCGTCAGCGAAAGATGAAAATCAATGGCTTCTTTAAAAACATGAACGGATTCGGTTAAACGACCCTTAAAAGCGGCATAGGAATTGATTTGGCTTTCAACTTCCGCAAACCATTTTTCCCAATCTCGGTCTGAATTAAACAACGCCGTTAAATCCCATTTGTGATCATCCGGAATGTTTTTTCTTTCCGGAATTGTCTTTTTTGTCATTTCAGAATTCCTTTCGCCACAACCAAAGCCTGTCTCAAATCAATCGGCATATACCAAAACTTGAGTTTAGCCAGAATCTTATTCGACCTTTAAACCGGATATGACCGCTGATTTTTAAAATGAGCTTAAGCAAACTTTATAATAATTTTAATCAGTTTCAAACCTTATGGAAGCGTCCGGCCCCGTAAAATTTTGACATTTTTCAGCAAATTGTCTATAATATTGGAAATATAGAACTTTTTGGATGCAATCCACCAAACTGTGTAAAAATTGGCACCAAAAGCGATAAAATTGAACTATCGCTCTGCCGAGCGATTCAGTAAAGACTACGCCCTGTTACAGAAGGGAAAGATTTTTCTCCCTTCAAAAACCCTCCTCCCCTTAAATACCGCGCTGACTTTAAATTTCACGGTTCCTGACATCGACAACGTGTTCACGGTCCAAACGGTGGTGGTTAAAGCCATTGATCAGCAGATTGCGGCACAGATCCAAAAGCCCACCGGAATGTTGCTCGCGGTGGTTGGTGGTCCGAATTTAATATTGAAAGAGCTGCGAGTAAAGCTGGGTGCCCACAGAAACTATCAGGATTTACTGGGTCTAGCCGAACCGTCGCACAGCAAACCCCCTGCGCAAGATAAAGATGCCGCCGCAGAACAACCCTCTTTTGAAAATTCAGTAGCACCGGTTGACGCCACCGTTTCTACCGCTAAAGCGGAGCCTGACTCTGATCAGGTGAACGACGATTTAACTGACCTCGATGCGATTTCGCTTGAAAGCGAGGGCGAGGCAGAGTTGACTTTGGATTGGCTTCGAAATGCAACCGCTCAGCAAGAGGTTCAAAGAGACGATACACTCAAACCCGAAATCACGATCGCACCCAGCACTGAAAAACAGAACCTTACCCTGGAAGAGCGCAAGAGAGCCAAACCTTCAGCCGAGTTTCTCATGGACCTGACAAAGGCGATGTTGCGCAGCGGTTATTATGCTGGGGATCACCCCGGTTCCAAAAGCGCCAAACAGGGCTTATATGAGAAATTCCAAAACTGCCTGGACCAATCCAGGGAGATCATGATCACGAAGCAGGAGTCCCGGGAGAAAGTCGACATCCTCATTACCGGAATCTTAGACGAACCGGTTAATATCCGAACGCTGGTCGGAGTGAGCATGGCTGAATTATTCGTTCCCAAGCTAAGAGAATATTTCAAGCGCAAAGGGCTCGTAACCTTCGCAATAAAAAACGATATCACCCTCGAACACTTTGAAAGTTTTGTGGATATCATGAGCGATCCCACTGCCGACACCGGTCAAGGAGCTAAAGTCGGCGAATTGCTGTCCAAAGCTCTAGCTGACCACGGGATTACCGAAATATCAACGGTTTTTCTAGACGACCTGATCATGCTGGAGTTGAATCTTCCCTGGCGGGTCGAAATGGCTATCCAGCGACTGGCTAAAGACCTTAAAATGCTGCCCATGTTTCAGACCGAATCCGATGAAAGAATTCGGACTTTGAAACTTCAAATTATTCAGGATATTATTCGACCCCTCAGGCATCCCCAGTTCCTCAAGGATCTGATCATCAACTGCTACATCATCGCCAAACATGTAACCAGCATTCAGCAAGAAGACATCGAACAGGTGATTATCGAGGCCTTCCCATTAAATACGCTGCTGCCGACCTCCGAATTCATCTTTAAAGAACTTAAAAGCCTGCGGGAAAGGCATGCCGAAGATTTGGACAGCCCGGTATTGGTCAGGCGGGTTGAAGGCGTCAAAAGAATCCTTAAATGGGTTGTTCGCCGGCTCATCATGGAGGACGTCAGCGGCGCGCAAAGCTTTCTCGAGCAGCTCTATTTGAATGAAGTTTTAAAATTCGATGAGCTGCCACCGGATGTTCAATATCTGGTCAACACCATAAAAATGGCCAGAGATGTGCAGGCCCATGTACCGGCCTATGTTTACAGAATTCTCCATGCTGAAACGAGTGATGATGCGGTCGTTCTATTGAAATTCTGCCGAAGAGTCCTGTCGGCACTTTTTGAAAACAAGGACTGGAAAATTGTCCTTCTGTTAACCAAGGCAGTCGATAGAGCCGGCAGGGAAAATGCGGCGTTTTCTAAAGAAAGAAATCTATCTCCCAATCCACAAAAATTTATGTTCAAACATTTGAACAAAGAACTGGCTGACGCATACGAAAATGCGGAGGAATCAGATCGAAAGGCCATCGATGAAATTGTCGGCCTCTTGGGAGTTCAGGGAATCGAGATCTTAGGCAAAGTTCTAAGTGAGTGCGATGATCGCGGAGCCCGAAAATCGGCAACTGATGCCCTGATTCAGCAAGGTGAAAGCGCCCGACAATGGATTCTGAAAGCTTTGGAAAATCCTGAACAACCCTGGTTTCTATTAAGAAATGCCTTAATGATTCTCAGATTCGTGGACAAAGGCCAGAAAGGGATCGATCGGGCTCGCAGCTACGTCACCCATGCTCATCCACGCGTGCGGGACGAAGCCTTGCATACCCTGTTGACATTAAAAGGCGACAATACCGAACAAATCGTTATCAATGCTTTGGATGATTCCGATGACAAAGTCTTGTGGCGGGCAACCAACGCGCTTGTTGAGCTTGCCCCCCTGTCCGATCCGTCCGACGCCAAGCTAAGCGAGATGATCAAATCCGAGATTCCGGAAGAAAAACAAGCCGCCGCAAAGCATGCTCTAAAAGTTTCCAACATCATCCGAGCTTTGGGGGCAATGGTGAATATAAAAAATATCCGAGTAATCGAAGAAGCGGTCATTGAATGCGGACAGTTGATCAGCGGTCAGAAAAAGGGAATTTTTCAAAGATTGAAAAAATCTTCATCCCCTCACCAAACATCCATTCTCTCCGCTGTGATCGCTACCCTGGGTAAAATCGGCACCACCCATTCGGAAGCCTTTCTTGAAAAACTCGCCGGCACCAAAACATCACAGGCAGAAGCCGCCCGCACAGCGCTCGACAGCATCCGGGTGCGTTATACCAAGCAGCAGACCGGTACGCCTGCAAACGCCTAAAAACTGCTTTCTGATTCTCCATCTACCGCCCAATGCCAGACGAATCCTGCAGCCACAACCGACGCTTTTTTATAAACCGCAGACTCACGCAGACAACGCAGACTGTTTTTTGCCTTGGACAACCTGTCCAAGGCAAACCTGCGTGCCCTAAGGGCAAAAACATAATGTGTGGTTTTAAATTCAAACTGTATGCAATCTTTAATGAATCTAGCTCAAAGGTGCGTTTTATCGCGAAGCGATGTACAGTTTTTGTTCGGGCAGGCCTGCCCGGCATCGCGCGCAGCTCAGGCGAGGCGGGCGTGGTCGCCCGGATAAAGGGTCTGCGGCTGTCGGCGTGGTTCGGCGGTTAATTTAAACAAATTACAGCGATAGCCAGAGGCCGGCTAATCGGACTTTCGAATTTTTTTAACATATTTGGCCGCTTGAATGCCGGCGACACAGCCTTCACCCACCGCTTTTGCCATTTGCCAGGGAGGTCCACAGATGTCACCGGCAGCGAATACTCCCGGAACATTGGTTTCCATTTTTTTATTCGTATCAATATATTTCATTTCATCGTCCAGCCGGATCCCCATAGGGGCGGCCAGTTCCATAACACCCCGGGCACCGAGCTCGATAAACACGCCGGTGACTGGCAATCGGGTTCCGTCGGCCAAAACAATTTCTTCAACACCGGTATGACCTGAGATTTCTTTGACTTTAGCATTTTCATAGACCACCACATTGCTGTTTTTGAGCTCGGCAGCCAGTCCATCGGTCACATCAAGTTTTTCACAGATCAGATTTACGGTTTTTGCATAGTCCAGCAAGGTTAATGCTCCGCCTACAGCGGCACTGGCCCCGCCCACAACGACGACGTCTTCTCCTTTAAAAAAATTGGCATCGCATTCCACACAGTAGCTGACACCGCGACTGAGGAACTCCTTTTCTCCGGGAACCCCCAATTTATTGCGTGCCGTACCGGTAGCCACAATCAGAGATTGACAGCGAAGCTCTGTGCCGCTTTCAGAAATAATCTTAAAATGCCCGTCATCGGGCAAAATGTTTAAAACATCCTCCCCCAGTATTTCGGCACCAAAACTGACGGCCTGTTGTCTGCCGACATTAAGCATTTCTTGGCCAGCTAAATTGAAAATACAGCAAAAATTTTCAACATGCGCATGAAACAGGCTGCTGCTGGTTTCTTTGCCCAAGACCAGCACGGAAACTTTTTGGCGCGCTGCATGAATCGCCGCCTGCAATCCTGCCGGGCCGGTGCCCAAAACAATGATGTCATAGTCTTTCTTTTGCGACATGTGTCACTCCTATTAAAAAGGTTTCAGGTGTAAGGGTCAATAAATAAGCGATGAGTGCTGAGGACTGAGGACTGAGCAAAAAAACCTCCTCTACGCCTGGCCAACCTCAGTCCTCAGCACCCAGTCCTCAGTCCTA
>JARRJQ010000025.1:0-23789 GCA_037388985.1 Desulfobacterales bacterium
CCGATCGAGCTCTGGATAAAGGTACAGGTGGCCAACGGCATCAAGAGTTTCTGGATCTGTGATTATCAGAATCTGAACCAGCGGCTTGCCCATCTGGTCGGAATTGCCAAGTCTTTGGGCGCCGAAGTGGTGGTGGCGTTGCTGTACTCGGTAAGTCCCGTGCACACCGACGCGTACTTTGAGGCAAAGGCGCGCAAAATCAGCGAGGTGCACGGTGTTGATGCCATCCATGTAGAAGACGCCTCTGGGATCCTGACCCCTGAGCGGACCCGGGAAATTATACCGGCCATCCGGCGGGGCAGCAACAATCTGCCGCTTCAGTTTCATGCGCACTGCACAAACGGTCTGGCCCCGTTATGTTATCTGGAGGCCATCAAACTGGGTGTTACCAGCCTGCATACGGCGGTCTCTCCCCTGGCAAACGCGAACTCATTGCCCTCCATTGAACAGACTCTGAAAAACGCCAGGCGACTCGGGTATGCATCTGAACTCGACATGGATGCGCTGCAGGCCGTGTCGGATCATTTCACCGATATTGCGCTGAAAAATGATCTGCCCATGGGAAAGCCTTCAGAATACGACGCTTTTCTGTATGAGCACCAATTGCCGGGTGGCATGATGGGGACGCTGAAGAACCAGCTCACGGAACTGGGAATGGTGGAACGCATGGATGAGCTCCTTGAGGAGGTGGCCCGTATTCGCGAAGATTTTGGATACCCGGTTATGGCGACACCATACTCTCAGATTGTCGGCACCCAGGCCGTCTTTAACATTACCTCAGGAGAGAGATATAAAATGGTTCCGGATGAGGTCGTCAAATACGCTGCGGAAGCCTATGGTGAACCCAATGGCCCTATGAACGCAGAGGTTAAGGACAAAATCCTGAGCTCCCCCAAAGCAAAAAAGCTCGCCAGCTGGGCGCCGCCGGACATCAGTTTGACGGATATTCGCAAGGCAATCGGCCTGGACCTTTCAGATGAACAGCTTCTGCTGCGCCTTTTGAATCCGGATCCAGAGGTTAAAGCAAAGCTGCGCCCTTTATATGGCGGTGACTAGAAATCGTTTAAAATCCGTCCAAATATTGGAGAAGCGACCCCAATTCATTATTAAATGCAAAGGAGAACAATAAATGGGAGGCATGTCTGAAAATGTGGTGGGCAAATTAGTGCATCGCAAAGCACGCAGTTTACAGGACCGGGGTTTTTTACACTTCAAAGATGAAACCGTGACCTATCGGCAGCTGGACGAGCGTTCCAACCAATTTGCCAATGGATTAAGCGACCTGGGAATCAAAAAAGATGATAAGGTCGCCATTATGATGAAAAACCACCCGGATTTCATTTATACCTGGTTCGGTGCAGTCAAGCTCGGTGCAGTGGAAGTGCCCATAAATACCGCTTACAAAGGTGACCTGCTAAGGCACATCATTAATAATTCGGATTCAAAGATTCTGATTATTGATGAAGATATGCTCGACAGGCTCCTGCTAATCAAAGATGACCTGACCAAGCTGGAGCAGGTTCTCTGCCACGGGGTGATCGATGAAAATGTTGCCAAATCGCTTCCGGTAAAGGTATCTTCTTTTGAACGGTTCTTCGAGTATTCTTCGGATCCGGTGGAAGTGGATGTCAGACCCATGGATCCTGCCGGCTTTATCTATACTTCCGGGACCACCGGTCCATCCAAAGGGGCCGTCTGTCCGCACAACTACTTCCTGCATGTGGCTGACCTCGTTGCCCAGCTGCGAGATTTAAAGTCAGAAGATATTTTATACACTTTTCTGCCCCTGTTCCATATCAATGCACAATGTATGACCGTGCTATGCGCACTGCTCTATGATGCTCAGATCGTGATCGCCGATCGCTTCAGCGCAACGACCTTCTGGGACGAGATCCTGAAATATAACGCCACCCAGTTCAATTACCTGGGCGCGGTGATGACCATCCTTGCCAAACAGGAACCGCGGCAAAACGAAGGGGACTATCCCGTCCGGATCGCTTTTGGCGCGGCCTGCCCGCCGGATGTCATGCAGCAGCTGGAAGAACGATTCGGCTTTGTGTGCCTGGAGGGTTTTGGCATGACGGAAACCGGAATCGTGGTCCATGACGATATCAAGGCCAGAAGAACCGGCTCGTGTGGCCGGGTGCTGGATGAATATTACGAAGTCAAACTACTCGACGATGATGACATGGAAGTCGGAGTCGGAGAGATCGGTGAAATTGTGGTGCGAACCAAGCTGCCCTATATCATGATGACCGAATACTACCGGATGCCGGACAAAACCCTTGAAGCTTACCGAAACCTCTGGTTTCACACCGGAGATTATGCCAAAAAAGATGCGGATGGATACTTTTATTTTGTGGACCGCAAAAAAGATGCCATCCGCCGTCGCGGCGAAAATATTTCTTCCTTTGAGGTGGAAAAAGTGATCAACACCCACCCCAGCATTCTGGAATCCGCCGTTTTTGCGGTTCCATCAGAGCTCGGCGAGGATGAGGTCAAAGCCAATATCGTCCTCAAGCCGGGCGAGCAATTGCTTCCAGCGGATTTGATTCACTTTTGCAACGAAAGGATGGCCTATTTTGCGGTTCCCCGCTATCTGGAATTTGTGGAAGAACTGCCCAAGACGCCGACCAACCGTATAGAGAAGTATCGTTTGCGACAACTGGGGATCACCGAAAATACCTGGGATCGGGAGGAGGCGGGAGTTAAAGTCAAGCGCTAAAAGCCCGGTTTACTTTTTATATTAGAAGTTATCTCGAAAAATATTTAACACCCGATAATCAGCAGTATGGTGGTTCCTCTCTCCCGCAGCTCTTTGACGGCATTGAAAACTTCTGAAACCACCAGGGGCGACAGGGCATACGACGGTTCATCTAGCATGCACAATTTGGGTTTCAGCATCAAACCGCGGCCGATCGCCAGCATCTGGCGTTCGCCGCCGCTGAGCGTTCTGGCCATCTGACTGGCCCGCGCTTTTAAAGCCGGAAATAGCTGATAGACCCATTTAAGCGTTTCTTCTTTTTCACTCTGATCTGGGGAGATATACGCCCCCAACTCTAAATTTTCTTGCACCTTCATGTCGGGAAAAATACCTCCACCTTCGGGTATATGCGCTATCCCCAGTCTGGCAATATGGAAAGCAGGCATCTTATCTATTCTTTTATCGAGAAATTCCACGGTGCCGGATGCAGGATTTATCAATCCGGATATGGCATTGAGTAAGGTGGTCTTGCCGGATGCATTTGACCCAATTACAGCGACCATCTCTTTTTCACGGATATTTTTAGAGACGTCCCAGAGAATCTGAATTTTTCGAAAAAATATATTTAAAACGCTAATGTTGAGCATAATCTTTTGTTCCCAGATATACTTCAATTGATTGTCTCTATCAATCCTGTGGCAACGGCCAGCTCAGGAGGAGTTAAACCGGCCATTACCTCATCAAGCAACAACATTTCTGCTCCGGTAGCCAGCGCTCTGGCCACCTCAAGACGTTTTTGTTCGGCGATCGGCAGATTCTTGGCGAGGTCTGATTTTTTTGCCGACAAGCCCACCAGTTCCAGGTAAGTCAATGTTACTGATCTGGCATCCTGCATGTCTGTCGGGGTCGTTGTTCCGCAGATGGACCCCAAAAAGATATTGTCAAAAACACTGATATTGCCGAAAAGCTTTACGGCCTGGAAAGTTCTTGCGATGCCCAATTTGCAGATTTGATGCGGCTTTAAACCGGTAATTTTTTCTCCCTTATATCTTATTTCTCCGGCTGTCGTCTTGAGGGCACCGGTTATCAGATTAAACAGGGTGGTCTTGCCGGCGCCGTTCGGACCAATCAGTCCCACTACTTCGCCCTGATTGATGTTGAAGTCGACATCATGCACGGCCGCCAAACCGCCGAAGTATTTTGTGACTTCTTCTCCTTCAAGTATTCCCATATAAATGCAGCCGAGCTCCTTTCAACTTTTTGCGTCACAGGGGTTCTTTTCGCCACTTTCTCGCCAATCCGACCAGTCCTTCGGGCAAGAAAGAGATAACAACGATAAATATGATGCCATAAAGCAGCATGTAATAATATGGAAATCTGGATAAAAGGACTTCTGAGATACCTGTAAGCAGGCTTGCTCCCAAAATCGGGCCGTAAATTTGGCCCACGCCTCCAAAAAGGGCCATCAGGACCGGTGTGAAGTTAAGCACCGGATTGAATGCAATTCGCGGATCAATGTAGGCCCACTTAGTGGCCATAACGGCTCCAGCCAGGCCCATGAAAAAACAGCTAAGGGCAAAGAAGATAATTCGATAACGCGTGACATTAATCCCGATGTGGGCGGCCGCTTCCTCGGATTCGCCGATACTGTATAAAATAAGGCCGAACCTGGAGCGGTTAAGAAAATAGGCCACCAGCACGGTCAGCAGCACGATGGCCAGCATGTAGTAATAAATCGTCAACGATTCTAAAATGATCACCCACCGGCCCACCGTGCCGGACACATTGGCTTCCCACCACAGCATGGAATTGCGGACGAGCTCATTAAGACCGAAGGTAAAGATGGCAAAGTAAAACCCCCTGAGCCGGAGGCAAATGAAGCCGGTCAAAAGTCCAATCAGAAAACTGGCTAAACCGCCGCAGATGACAACCAGCGGAAAAGGCAGGAGTTCCCCGAGGATGCCCGAGGTGTACATCCCAACCCCGAAGAAAGTGGCTGTCGCCAATGACATGTAGCGGGTTGGCGCACAGAAAATCACCCAGCTGACCGTCAGACATACATACATCAGGATACTGGTTATGGATACCATCAAATAGGGGTGGGAGTAAATCGGCAGAGTTGCCAGGATCAATATCAGAATGAATACGAAGAGCCACTTATTGAAGAAAGCCGATTTATTATCCATTTATCTATCTCGCCAGGACACCTTGAGGTCGACTAATAAGGATAAGGGCAAATATGGCATAAGAAACGACCAGCGTTAGACCCGGCTCCCAGTACATAACGACAGTGGTTACTCCTCCTAATATTAACCCGCCGACCAGACTGCCCAGGATGTTTCCCGCCCCTCCCAACACAAGTACGATCAAGGCGATGATAAGATATGGGAAACCCATTAACGGGGTAATTTCTTGCATCATGCTTATGATCGAGCCGGCCAGACCGGCAAGCAATGCGCCAAGTCCGAAACATAAGGCAAGCACCCTGTGAACGTTTATGCCCAGAAGTTGGGCGGATGCCTCATTTTGAGATGCAGCTCTGATGGCTTTTCCAATATTGGAATGCTGAATAAACATATAGAAAACCAGAACCACACCCAGCGTGAATAATAAGGCGACCAACCGGTTTGCCTCGAGGGTCAATCCAAATAATTGGACGGGATAGTTCAAAAAGGTGTAAGCCTTTACATTTGGTCCCCACCATAACAAAGCGATATTCTGAATAATATAAAGGATTCCAAAGGAGGCTAGCATGGATCTGCCTTCAAAAACATCCATCGATTGCGAGGATTTTCTGAGGTACTTGAACAAGGTCCGATAGACAAAAAGGCCGATGATGAACAGGGTGGGTCCGCAGATCGCGAGAGAAATTAGCGGGTTGATCCCCAGGAGTTTGTAAGCCCAGAAAGTAATAAAGGCACCCACCATGACAAATTCACCGTGTGACACATTCAGCACCCGGGCCACACCGTATTGCAGGTTAAGCCCCATGGCGATCAGGGAATAGATCCCCCCCATTATCAGACCGGTAATAATGGCATCGAGAATTAGCTTTATGCTCATCTATTCAATCTCGTTTCCAACGATGCGGCCATCACGGCTGCCCATCCCGGGGGCAAACAGCCCCCGGGATGGATCGATAAAAACCGCTTGCTCAGCTTTTTTCAGGACTATTGTGCCTTGGGCCAAGCGGGCTTGGGATACATGGGTTTTGCCGTTCGGAACTCTTTGGGCATCATGACTTCATAGACACCCTTCTGCCACTGCCCAATGTCACCGGGCCATTGTTGATTGATATTATCCTTAAAATGCATGGGACCAATAATGGTATCGAATGTCTGGGTAGCGATGACATCCCTTATCTTTTCGCGGTTAAGGTCACCGACTTTTTGGATCCCTTGCTCAATAATTTGCATCGAGGCATAAGCAGCAGGCGCTCCGCCTCTTGCAGGTTCTTTGCCAAACTTCTTCTGGTAAGCTACAAAATACTCCTTGGCTCCTGGATACGGCATCTTTTCAGTGAGACACCATTGCCCAAAAACCCCATCGACCCCGGCGGCGCTAAATGCATCTCGATAATCAGCGTATTGGACACCGACGCCGTTCTGGAAGAACTTGGGGTTATAACGCAAGCCCATCAACTGTTTATTCAGCATAATCGTATGGGGCGGATAACCGTAATTGATGAGCGCATCGACATTTTCAGCCTGAACCCGCTTGATCAAGGGAGACATATCCTGAATATCCAGCGGATAGGACTGGAGAATCGGCATTTTAATGTCGGTTTTGCCGATCTCTTCTTTAAAGATACCCACGTGCTCCAACCCGAACAGGTCCGAGAGATGAATGACGGCCACTGACTTGACGCCGACCTCTTGCATGAGCTGCACTGTTGAGGGCACCAATCTGGCCGGCTGGCCTAAGACAACGAAAAAGTAGGGGGTAGCTTTCAATCTCTCTGCGAGTTTGGGTGAACTGACGGTGATGCCCATCATGAAGTACTTGTACCGGTTGGCTACCGGGGCGACCGCAAAATTGAAGGCGGTTCCCCAGGGGGGTAACATGAAGTCCACTTTGTCCTGCACCATCAATTTCTCAGCCATTTTGACGCTGGTCTCTATATCGCTGCGATCGTCATAAACGATGAGCTCTACCGGTATCTTCTTTTTATACTTCGG
This sequence comes from Desulfobacterales bacterium, assembly GCA_037388985.1. GTDB lineage: Bacteria > Desulfobacterota > Desulfobacteria > Desulfobacterales > JAHEIW01 > JAHEIW01. The sequence continues at coordinate 6,883 of JARRJQ010000025.1, forward strand.
GACATAGATGCCGCCCTTGGCATTGGTCTGATCAATCCACAGGTTATATGGGTTCAGCTGCGAGAGTTCCGCGCCGATTGCACTGATGCCTGAAAGGGCAATGGCGCAACCAATGCGGATTTTTTCGGGGGCTTTGTCCGCAGCCTGCGCTTGGGTTGAGTTCATCCAATCAACCATTAGCAGCATCGATGCCAGCATTAAGATTACAGCCAGATAACCAAATGATTTTAGCAACTTTTTCCTTCTCATATTTGGCTCTCCTTTCACCAGTTAAGGTTAAACGAATGCTCCTTTATAAGTTTGCCGCCTTTGTTAATGCTTAGTTTTCTCAAATTTTTTTCTTGCGAATTAGAAAGGCTGCATGCCGGTCGCCTCTCTGTATTCAGGCCCTGTCATCGGTTCTCTGCCGAGCAAACGGGCGATAACGACGGTTTCCTCGACAACCTTCTTGTTCGAGGTTATCACATCGCTTCGGTGGGGCATCCTGTATATGGTGTCTTCTTTGCCGACACGGACATTGCACCCCAGAAGAATTGCAAGGGTTGTTAGATAAGACGAAGCCCTGCCGCAGGCGCAGACAGTGATCGACGGATAGGTGGCCGGATCCACATCACGGATGCGTCGAATCAGGTACACTAACGTTTCAGCCATGGACAGGGAATCCCACATGGGTGCCGTGCCCGGCATACCGGAAACGATAATCCACGAATACGGTTGCTTCACGATGCCGGGCTTGATCAGCCACCGATAAGTATCATCGATATCGCCTGGATTGTAGATGGCCAATAAGGGTTTCTTCCCATAAGCTTGAAGTACCTCAGTTGTTGCCTTGCAAGCCTGAGGTCCCAGATAGGACAGCGTGTCACCAAAAAAGGAAGCGTGGCAGTTCACCGCCGCGGACTCGTAAAAATCTTCCACAATCGGCTCCATGGTTTCCTCGAAATCTTTTCCAAACAGAGCCTCTCCGTCGATGTGAACGCTTGCGCCGAATTTATCGCGGATTGCTTTTACGACCTTTTCGGTTAGTTCGCGATCGCCGGAAGGAAATCCATTTTCGTCGCGCACGTGAACGTGAACCGAGCATGCCCCTGCCTCTATGCTTTCGATCGATTCCTTGATGATCTCTTCCACGGTAATGGGCTGGTAGGGATTTTGCTCTTTTGTGTTGAACGCGCCTGTCGGTGCCACTATTATGCCAACCTTGTCGGGGATTTCCCAAACAGGGTGTGAAATGGTATCCATGACGACATCGCCAAAAGGTTGAAAGCCAATCGTAGGAATATCTTTGTATTTTGAGAAATCAACTTTAGACATAACTCCCCCCGGCCATGGTTGATTCTTCAGAAATGCAATTCTCCTCAAAGACCCTATATGGATTGTAGCCTTTGAGAGCTGAGAAGACGTTGTTTTCTTGCGAAACTATGTTGTGCAGAAAATATGGATACAGCCGGACAAAATCATTTTTACAAATTTATTTCGGGTAAAAGTTTCGCCCGGCCCTTTACATTGTTTGTTACCGGAAGAGCGGCTTTATCACCGATTGCCCGGTAAATTAAATCTCGTCGCTTCTGTTTCCTAATAGTAAATTTGCTAACGCTCTGCTACCCGCTTATCGCCAGATGGAAAGTCATCGCCCTCTGGCTGCTTGGCCCACAAAATAATATTATATATCAATAACAGATAGTTATACGAATTATTATCTTTGGAATTGAGTCAGGGCCCTTTTTAAAATTTTGCCCAGAATTATCCATCGTTTCCAAAATGTCAACAGAAAAATTTAACCGGCTTCATTTTTTCGGCACTCCTCAAAATCGCATGCGGTTAAGACTGCCTTGACTCGGATTATCCCTCTTACTATAGTTAGAAGTGGCTTCAAAAGGCCCCAATGGCTGCGTTTTCCAGTGCCTTGCTGAGCGCCTTAATTTAAAAAGATCAGAAGCGAAGTCCTGCTGGCAAGCGGGGCCCTTGAACCTGATCTGAGATTTTGAAACCACTTCGATTTTCCATCCCGAACAAGACCAAGGAAGGGAACCACGATGACTGTTCTTTACGAAAAAAAGGGGAAAGTTGCAAGATTCACGCTCAATTTCAGCGAATCGCAGAATCGCATTGATGCGGATACCTACCGGGATCTTGGCCGTGCCTTAATCAAATTTCGAGACGATCCAGCGCTATGGGTCGCGATTATCACCGGCACAGGTGAGGTCTTTTCCACCGGTGCGGACCATGCGACCATATTGATTCCATGGCGCAAAAAATCTTTTGAGGAACCCCCGATGATTACACGAGGCCTGGACATTTGGAAGCCCTTGATCGCGGCCGTCAACGGGCCGGCAAGAGGCGGCGGGGTTGAGATCGCCCTGGCCTGTGATATTCGAATTGTTTCCGAAAATACCTATTTGCAATTTCCAGAAGTTGGCCGAGGACTGATACCCGGTCTGGGTGGAACCCAGAGACTTCCACGGATGGTATCTGCGGCCAAAGCGGCGGAGATGATTTTGATGGGCACGCCGGTCAGCGCCGAAGAAGCCTATCGGAGCGGGCTGGTCAACGCAGTCGTCCCTTTAGCGCAGCTTTTGCCCACAGCCGAGCAGTGGGCGGCCAAAATCTGTGAAAACGGTCCCCTGGCCGTTCGAAGAGCCAAAGAAGCCATGATTCGTGGTCGCGGCATGGCGCTGGAGGATGGATTGCGAATGGAGCTGGCTTTCTTCGAGGAAGTTTTGCAGAGCGAGGATTATGCGGAAGGGCTGCGTGCATTAAAAGAGGAGCGCAAACCAGAATATAAAGGAAGTTAGTGTAGTGTCCCGCAAAAATGTTATATAAATTGTTTGGTAAATTTTATTTCAGCTGAGTTCTAAAAACAGCAAAATATCTTTGGTTTCAGGTGTCAGATTTCAGGTGTCAGAAAAAGATGACATAATGCGAATTCTGATAATTCTTAACGTCATCTGGTTCCTTACCCTGACACCTGACACCCGAAACCTGAAACCTGTAATGTTGAAGTAAAAGATTGATAAACTCGATCTGCTTTTTATAAATTACTTGTAGGACACGACAATAATGAGCAATAGAACCGAAACTGAAGGCATGCATTATGAAGGCAGCTGCATCCGGCCACCCCCTGAGGCGTCCAGTATTCTTCTTCAGGTGACGCTGGGATGTTCGCATAATAAATGCACCTTTTGCGGAACTTTCAAAGATAAGCCGTTTAGGATAAAGGACGATGATATCATCCTGAATGACATTCTGTTTGCCGCAAAATATATGAAAGCACTGAACCAGGTCTTTCTCATGGATGGAGATGCCTTGATCATTCCTCAAAAGCGGTTGATGTGGATCCTTGAAAGAATCCAGGAACATCTTCCGTGGGTCCAGCGGGTCGGTGCCTATGCCAATACCAAAAGTATCCGCTTGAAAACCCAGCAAGACTTGATTCAACTGCGCAGAAACGGATTGGGTATGCTTTATCTCGGTGTTGAGACTGGCGACGATGAGATTCGCGAAAAGATCAACAAAGGTTCAAGCGCACGGCAGTGCCTCGAGATGGCCAAAAAGGTGAAAAATGCGGCAATGCAACTGACAGTCACCTTGCTGCTGGGGATCGCCGGCAAGCAAAAATCCTTGCAGCATGCCCGCGCCACCGGAAAGCTGGTCAGCGCCATCGATCCCGACTATGCCAGCGCCCTGACGCTGATCCTGATTCCCGGCACGCCTCTATGGGCAGAATATGAGCGGGGAAATTTCAAGCTGCCCGATAAAAGAGAGCTGCTGATCGAGATGAAGGAGCTGCTGACTTACACCCATCCGAGTCACTGCCTTTTTTCTTCGAATCATGCGTCCAATTACCTGCCGCTAAGGGCATGGCTGCCGGAGGGCAAGCAGGCGCTTATGGATGCGATCGATGCGGCTCTCAGCGGAGAGATAGGGCTTAAGCCCGAGTGGATGCGCGCGTTTTAAAGCCTATCGGAAATCGATCAATCACCTTGAAATCCTGTTTTCAATTCTCGTTTTATCAATCGACCTGGATCACAATTTTACCGAAGTGCTGTCCGCTCTGCATGTACTCATAGGCTTCTTTGGCCTGGTCGAATTTAAATTCCCGATCAATAACCGGATGAATCCCGCTGGTTTCCAGTGCGGCGTGAAGGTCCTCCTGCATTTCCCGGCTGCCCACGTAGATGCCGTTGACGACCAGGCTTTTTCTTATAACCGGCATGGGGTTGATCTGCCCTTCAACACCGGTTAGGATACCGACCATGCTGATTCGCCCGTTGATTTTGACAGCTGCCATTGACCTGGCAAGTGTGCCGGCCCCACCCAGCTCAAGAACCAGATCGGCGCCGACTCCTGCGGTTTTCTCTAAGACCAGCGCCTCCCAGTCAGGGTTCTTTGTATAGTTGATCAATTCATCCGCGCCCATTTGGCGGGCTTTTTCCAGCTTATCATCTTTGCTTGAAAGCAGAATCACCCGGGCGCCGATATTTTTGGCCAGCTGCAGCGCAAACAAGGCGACCCCCCCGGTGCCCATAATGACAATAGTGTCACCGGGTTTCAATTTGCCCTGGACGATGAGCGCATTCCAGGCCGTTAAACCGGCACATGGCAGGGTTGACGCTTCCGGGTAGCTTAGGTAGTCGGGGAATTTGACGAAGCCATCTTCGTGGCCATATACATAGTGGGCCAGCACGCCGTCAGTCGGGCCGCCGCCTCTGGCGGCTGAAGATTTGTACGCATCTATGCTGCCGCCCTGCCATAGCGGGAAAAAAAGTCCTGTGACTCGGTCGCCTTTTTTTAAGCGCTTCACCGCTTCTCCCACTTCTTCAATCACACCGGCGCCATCAGAAAGGGGGATAATCTCCTGACTGACGCCTCTTTTGACAGTGACCAAGTCCCTGTAGTTCAAAGAGGCCGCATGCATGCGCACGCAGACTTCAGAGGGCTTCAGTTTCTGTGAAGTCATTTCCTGCAGGGCAAGCGCACCTGCGCCCTTTTGGCCCGGTTGTACAATATACTTTTTCATGTGAACCTCCTTTGGTGCTGAACGAATTTTATACCTATAAATAGCAACGCCACCCAATTGGGCCGGGGTGGCGTTTGTTTGAAAGATTACCGATCACCACGTGATTAAAGGAAAGGCGACGTCGCTGATTTATTTCCATCAGGGCGCAACGCTGGATCAACCCTGGATATAAACAACTCCCAGGTCGCCGTCAATTTTTACTTTCTGTCCGGTCTTGATCTTTTTGGTGCCTTCCACGCAGCCGGCCACACAGGGAATATTATATTCGCGTGCCATAATGACCGGGTGAGACAGCGCGCCCCCGCCGTCGGTGATCAGGCCACTAATTAAACTGAAGGCTACCGTCCAAGCTGCAGAGGTGCCCGGGGCAACCAGAATTTCGCCTTCCTTCAGCTCGGGCAGCTGATCGGCTCCCATAATCACCCGGGCTACTCCTTCGACCATGCCGGGGGCAGCCGCAGCGCCATAAAGATCGGCTTTCAATTCTTCTCTGACGATCGGAACCTGGGTGGAGACCGACAGGGTGGGGTCGCTTCGCAGCACATCCTGGGCCTTTGAGATATCGCCGTAAAATGGCGGTGGATCCAACTTGTAGGCCTTCTCCCAGGCTGCCTTTCTTCTTTCGACATATGGCCTTAAATTGACATTACCCCCCGGTATGGCGGCTTTGCGGATCTCGAATAGATGCAAGAAATGGATATCCTCGGGATCATCGATGCTTCCGGCTGCAGCAAAGCGGCTTCCAAGTTCAGAAACAATCCAGCGACCGATGGCACCCACGTAAAAATCGCAGTAATAACCATGGTCTTCACTCCAGTATCCGGATCGTTGCGCAGATTTCATTAAAGTGGCAAACCATTCCTTCTGGTCGGCGGACAATCTGGCGAGGACTTTCTTTTCGGTTTCTTCCCGTTCCTGAACATGACGATCATGCTCATCGTCAAAAACAAAAGTTTTCTGAGGCATGAGCATCTTAACCCTGCCGATGGCCAGACTGGGTTTTTCGACCCAGGCAGGGTTGTCATAGGCATGCATGCGTTCACAGCGCCATCCATGTTCCAAAAGGAATTTTTTGTATTCAGCCAGCCATTTTTGACCCTTGTCGGATTTTTCGAGGTCCTTTAAGACGGCCTCGCTGTCTTCAATCTTAAAAGAATCTTCCAGACCCGTATCCACCGCCTTGCGGGAGAGTTTCCACAATTCTCTGAATACCCGGCTGTCCTGGGCCTCAAATCCGGTCATCAGTTTGCCGAAATCCGGGTCAATGGGGGCTTCTTTGCCGAATATATCATGCCACATCTGCTGGAATAAACCATTGATGTAATAGGTTGCCACCAGCATCAGCATATGGATCTCGGCTTCCCGGCGATTGATCACCAGCGCATAGTCCAGGAAGAATTTGAGCAGTTCAATGTTGCTGAGCTTTTTAATATCGTCCCACTCCTTGAGACCGCGGGATTCTCTGGCCTCATTATAAATCCCCATCAATTCGGCTTTAAGGCCGTCCCAGACCCCGTCGAAATCCTCGACAAACGGCTTGATTTGCTCCTTGAAGATGGGTTCACGGGCCTTTTGTTCTTTTTCTGTTGTTTGCATGGCTGTCAGGTAAGGATAGCCGTCTCGGACACGATAATCCCAGCCCTTGGTCGTTGGCAGGTGCAGGGTTTCAGCTGTACACGAAATGGCATAGACATACCAGGCCCAGCCGAGACCGATGTAAAGCGGTTTAAAAGGAGGTTTGCCGTGAACAAGGTCACACAGGAGAACCCCGTAAATCTGAGGGTCTCTTTCATCATCGAACTCATAATAAGTGAGATCATAAGCTGGATGTAACATTTTCATTCTCCTTTCATTTCAGTGAACCCGTCTCTGACCCACAGGGCTCAGAATTGATCGTCTCTTTCTAGAAGCCATTTTTCTTCACCGCTTAATGAATCTTGTTAACATCATATCCACCACTTTATCAACAGGCTTCTTTTGTTGAGCGATAACCTCCGGGCGGGTCTGCAAAAGAATTACATTCTCCGGAAATCCCAAATCATCGTCGATGGCCCATTCGGTATCCTGAGGCACGTTGAAGTGCGCTTCCAATAATTTGCCCAATCGCCCGATTTCTTTGGCTTCCTCATCGCTCAGACAGAAAGCCGTCTTTTTCTCCGCAGGCGTCTCTTCTTCGACAACCCCGAATTCCTTAAAGATGATATATTTATGCTTGCTGCCCAGTTTCTTCTCGATGACCGCCAGGCTCTCTTTGTCAAGGATAAACACATCCGGCATGGCTTCACCCCCGACCACACTTTCTCCCAGTCCCCAGTTGGCCTCGATAATCATTCGCGACCGGTCACCGGTATTGGGATCGGCGGTAAACAGAACTCCGGCTGCGCGGGCATTGACCATTTTGAGAACCGCAACGCCGATCGGATCGGTTTCCAGCGGCAACCCCAGCCGATGCCTGGCAGACAGCGATCTGGGATTAAACGAGCTTGACCATACCTTGATGATCTTTTCGATCAGATTTGATTTGCCCTTCACATTTAGATGGGTTTCGTATTGGCCGGGATGACTTGACGCACCAGCTGATCGCGTTGCGACCGCCGCATCCTTGACTTCGCAGCGGCTGCAAAGCTTCTCGTAATGAGATAATATCTGCTCCTCCATCTTGGCCGGTAGCGCTTTAGATTCTACGATTTCACGCAGTTTGGCACTGGCATCATTGAAATGTTTTATATTTTCAAAGCTATAACCAGCTTTATTCAAATATTTTTTTATTTCTTCAGCCGCGCCTGTGAGGGACATAAAATCATTATAGGCATCCACTGAAAGTGCAAACCCCGGCGGAACCCGCATTCCCAATCGCGTCATTTCACCGAGATTGGCGCACTTTTTACCGACCCAGTCGTTCCATTCCTGTCCAAACTCCTCAAACCATGAAATCCACTTGGCAGACATGTGCTTATCCTTCCGTCAGCGTCCGCTGTGGCGGCCGCTGTCTTTGATGTGATTGATCGCTTGCAATAGATGATCTGAAGTTGTTACCCAGCCGAATGTGGATTGAACATTGAAAATGGTTGCCTGCTGGGTGACATCAGGACCCATGTGGCTGACGGCATCCGAAACCAGAATGGGAAAGTAATCCAGAAAAAATGCATGCCGGATGGTTGATTCCACACATATATTCGTGGCGGCTCCGATAAAAAACAGATAGCGGATGCCGAGGGTTTTTAGGATAAGATCTAGATTCGTGCCGAAAAACCCGTCGTATCTTTGTTTCTTGATCGTAATGTCTCCGGGCTGGGGCTTGAGTTCTTCAATAATTTCAGCACCCCACATACCATAAATATATACCTTGTCCTTCGCCTCGGGATGCTGGTTTATGAAATTCAAGACTCTTGATTTCAGGATGCCGGGGCAATCCGGTGCGCCTTTATCGGAAAGATCCGGGCTATAACCCATCTGAAAATATATGATTTTGACCCCTTTCGGTCGAAGCGTATTGATGAGTTTTCGGCAGGGCGTAATGATTTTTTGCATCGCGGAAATATCGTGACCCGCCAGGTCAAAATATCCGCCTTTTTTCACAAAGGCATTTTGCATGTCCACGACCACCAGCGCTGCCTTTAACAGGTCCAGCGCAATCGGTTCGGGTTCAGCCTCGATCGTTGGTCGCTCGTCCATATTAAAAAACCACCCCTTAAAATCTCAGTGGATGAATACGATTCCCACCGACAGAGCCCTGGGAACCTTATCAGCCCTGACACTTCGGTAGATTGGGTAAATTTCCCAGCCGACCTTGGTGACCAGGCCAAAAACTAATCGGTTGATTTTACAGGTCAACGATACCGGCGGCGGTTTTACACCGGAACAAAGCATAGCCCATTGCCAGATAATAACCGCGACCGAAAGCAAGCGTCTCAAGCCGACCGACGATTTCAAACGTTTTTTTGGACCACTTTGCGGCTGCCTGTTTTTTTGACCGATCGGAAAAACATTCCGCTGGAATCACATCTAGTGCGAACAGAATGGCATGCCTATACCGCTCTACGGCTTTTCGCATGAGCTCGATCGATGGAGTATGCGGAGGGCAATAAATGCTTTTATTATAGTAGGGGCACAGAGGTATGGCGCATTTAAGCCTGACCCGCTCGTCGATTTGAACCCAGTCGGCCGGGATGACTTCGGCCACTGAGGCACCGAATTCAAGCGCTTTTTGTCGAAAATATGTCAAGTCGCCCCGCAACGTTCTATCGGGGATATCAAGGGTGATTCGTTCAGAAGGCCCGCTTTGCGCTTTCGACATTCCAGCTGCCCCCTTTTTCAGTATCCATTTTGGCAACCCACAGGCAGTTAAAGGTCTTGTCTAGAATTTCAGAGGGTGGGTTTAATTGATAAAGTTCCCTAAATAAAAATGCGCTCTTAAATTAATTAAGCTATTGAAATTATGCAATTAATAAAAAATATGCGATTGCGGCTGCTATCTCTTGAAAATCGGGTCCGGTGCTGAAATTAACACAAAACATTTTTATGTTGATGTTTCCAGATTGTCAACAGAAAAATAGTCTCTCCTTCAGCAGGTCGAAACTCAGCTTAGATCGCTGCGGCCGGCAACGGCGCAGCCCCAGGCGGGCTTATCGAAAAGCAAAGACAGAAGAACTTTCCGACCCCTCGGTTCATTGGCTAGCGGACCAATTTTTCAAAAGCACGGATCAGGGCCTGGGCGAATTCCGGGTCATTGATGTGAAATGGCAGGATATGTACTGGGATTCCCTCCTTGAGTTTCTTTTTAAAAGTCTGAGCAAAAATCTCAGGGGCCAGGGGTTCATAGAAGGGCCCTCCCGGACGATCAAAGGCGGAGAATCCTCCCAACGGAATCAGGATGACCAAAGGACCTTTCGCTGCATTGCATCGATCGGCCAAAATGGCTGCCATTTCTTTTATTTCTTCAAGTTCTGTGCGCACCGCCGTGATGGCTTCATTGTGTTTATGGTAATTCCGATTCGGAAAGCGTTTTTGAGCAAGATGGAATGGTCCCCCGCCTAAAAAATCCATGTTTCCGGGTACCATGATTGTCGGAATTCCCTTTTGCAAAGCGGCACTGCCTCTTCCCGGTCCGGCGTCGTACTCACCTCCAAAACGGTGGTCTCCGATTTCATTCAGCGATATGTCCATCACTGCATTGACTTTCTCTTGTCTGATAATTTCTTCCATCGCCGCTCCCCCAGAGCCCACTGTGTGGAAAAAGATCACCTCGTTGCCTTTTTCCTCCAGATATTGTCTGACTCTCAAAGAACACGCCTCGGTCGTACCCAAATTAGATAGGACGACCAGTGGCTTGACAGAAGCACGTAAGTCATCGGGTCCCTTCAACATGCCGGCCATGGCCAGGGCTCCGTTGCGTAAAACCAACTCGGTGATTCGGTTGATCCCCGAAAGGTCGCAAACCGAATGAAGCATGAGGATATCATGTGAGCCGACAAAAGCACGGGTATCCCGGGAGGCCATAGTTGAGACCATGAGCTTGGGAAAGCCGATCGGAAAAGCGCGCATGACACCTGTTCCCAAGGTGGTTCCCATCGAACCGCCGAGTCCGATAACGCCGTGAATTTTATTCTGGCGGTAAAGTTTTTTTGCGCACTTAACGGCCCCTTCCATCATGATTTGCAGGGCTTTGCCCTCGTGGCCGATGTTGCGGACTTCTGACAGGGCTTTACCACCGGCTTTGGCAACTTCTTCTCTGGCAATCTCCACTGCTATAGGGCTTTGTCCTTTGATTCCAGTGTCAAGAATCTTCACCTCAATTTGTTGCTTTTTTAGACAATCGGCTAAAAATATCGCTTCATTGCCTTTGGTGTCCATGGCGGCAACCAGAAGAGCAGTGGGTGAATGCTTCAAGACACCCTCCGAAAATTATAGGAATTAAAAATTCACTAATTTTTTAATTTCGAAACTATAATATCGAAATGTTATCCCTCGTCTTTATCATTCATTCCTTTACAAATTTTAGCTGAATACTCCAAACTGACGTGATTTACAAAAGGTGCGACGGCTCATTTTCGAGGCCCAGCTCCTTTAAAACCTCAGGTTTGGGGTTACCGTCTTGGTCTAACCCTTTGTACTCGTAGAATTCATTTAGCATCTTGATGAATTTCTCCTTGTCCAGGTGTGATCCGATGACACCGGGGGCCCCGCGCTTGGCCGGCTCGTCAAAGTAGCGGTGGTTCAGCATATCGCCCTTTTTGAGGTCGTCCCATTTCAACCCTTCTCGCAGATTAAAGAGCCTTTCCATCATGTTGGCCCGCCGAGAAGCCTGCCAGAGCTCTTCCGGAGTCATCTCCAGGCCGGTGTTGTAATAGATAACTTTTGACCAGTCCTCATAATTTGGCAGCGTCGCCCCGAGGAAAGTCGTGTGATATTTGCATATTCCAAGGCAATCCACACCCATGAAACAGTTCTCCTGCCAGAAGACCGGCCAGGCCTTTCCTTCATAGGCGGTATGTTTCGAACTTAAGGGCCCGTCATAGGGAATAGGGCTGCTGTAAATCCTTCTGAGAACCTCTTCCGGCAGATGGTAGAGATCGATGGCCGGGCGACTCCGCAGGTGGTCCGAGCCTCGAGAGGACGTGGCGACGTTGAGGGCGAGGCCGGGCGTGGCACGTTCATCAGACTGGAGGTTCTGCATCCCTTTAACCTGAATGAGGTAATCAAAAGCCCCCTTGCCGATCTTCTCAGCGGCCTGAATGCCGCCTTCGGCCAGCAGATCACCCAGATAACCCTTCCGCAAGCAGATGCGATCAATCATTTCAATGACGGTCTCATCGTTTCCAAACCGCAAATCCACACCGTCGATATCCTTATCGGTAAGAATGCCCTGCTCGTAAAGTTCCATTGCCCAGGCGATGATGCTGCCGATCTCCAGGTTGTCCACACCGTATTGATTGGTCAGATGGTTGCCCACCAGGACCGTCAAAGCCCTTGGCGTATCCGTTTCACCGCCGAAGGCGGCCTGCGCCGTGTAATCGGGTCCCTCATCATAACGGCCTTTATAGGGGCCTTCCGGGATCCTGTATTGAGCCCGGCAGTGGACCTGGCAGCCGTAACATCCGGTCATGTGGTGGGGCCCCATGGTCTCTGCAGCAATTTCATCGATTCTTTCAGGTTCGATATCGTCGGCATATTCGCACTGGTTGTACTGAAAATTGCGGCACCTTATGCCGCCCCAGGAATTGGTGGCGCCCCAGATAAAGGGCGTCCCCAGGGTTCCCATGGTCTGGTTGACCTTGGCCCCTGTGATTTGCTCGATAAACCGCTTGTTGAACTCCAGCGCTTCTGCGGGACGGGCGATCTTGATATCCATAGTCCCTCTGGCAGCTATCGCCTTGAGGTTTTTCGAGCCCATAACGGCCCCCATGCCTGATCTTCCAGCGGCGTTCTTGATCCCCGTCATCACATTAGCATAACGCACAAGATTTTCGCCTGCCGGCCCGCAGACCGCGGACTTCACCTCCTGGTCTCCAAGATCTTCCCGGATGGCCCATTGGGTTTCGGTTACGGACTTTCCCCATATTTCCCGGGCGTCCCGGATCTCAATCTTTCCATTGTGCACATAGATATAAACCGGATGTTCGGCCCTGCCCTTGACCACCAGGTGATGAAAGCCGGCCCAGGCCAATTCAGGGGTAAAAAATCCGCCCATATTGGCACTGCCGAGCAATTCGGTGAGGGGAGACTTGCCCATGACGTGGCATCTTGAAGTAGCTGAAGCCAGGGTTGCGCAAAGAAGCCCGCCGCTGATGATAAAGACATTATCCGGTCCCAGGGGATCACAACCTTTTGTGGTGTGGTTGTAAAGCAAATAGGCGTCCAGCCCCCGACCGCCGATAAATTTTCTCCGCATGTCAAGGGGGATCGCCTTTGTTTCGATGTGGCCTGAAGTAAGATCAATGTATCCTATTTTTCGATTTAACGGCATTTTACTCTGTTCCTTTCTTATTCAACCACTCTTTAGCGATTTTTCGGTTGACATCCCAGACCGGTCCCCGGATACGGGGAAAACCGGCCTTGACCCATGCGACTCTGAATTCCAGTCCGCATTCCGGGCATTTAATGGTTTTGTCTCCCGGCTTAGGCTGAAGTCTGCCCATGCAGTTGGGGTTATGGCATCTGAATTTGACGTAGGTCCTGGTCTTGCGCAAGCTTTCGGCCGTTGATAGCCCATTATTTTCTTTTGATATTATTTCTTTTTCGTGTTTTTATCCTTTCGTGCTTTCGTGATTAATTAATCTTTTCTAGTTCAGGCTTGTCCGGGTTGGAATTGTTCGAAAATAAAATTAATGAGATTCGACAAATTTTTCAACAGGCAATGGTTGTCCACTGGTTGTTTTCGTCAATTAAGCGGCACTCGTCGGACCAGTCACACACATTGCCGATTTTATCTGCTGTTTCAAAAATGGCACATTTTACCATGCATTCGTTGGTTTTCGGCTCGACTTCCAGCTCGGCCACATAAGTCGTTGTAAAATTCAGCTTTTCAATTAACTGGTCCAAAATCATATTCACAATCGGACAATTATATGGCTTTATGCCGCCCTGGAGAAGTTTGATCTCCTTTGGCACATGGATGCAATCCTGAATTTTCAAATAAAGCAGAATCTCCTGCCCCCCGATTGAATAAGAGGCCCCCTTGACCAAACCGGCAGCTGTAATCTCCCGAATGCAGGATTCAATGATTTCAGTGGGTGACTCACCCCTTATATCTTTGGATTGAATAAAATCGACGCCGATGAACTCCGTCTTCCAAGCGGCGCAATCCGATAATTCGTGGTAAAGGAGTTCCTCTGTTCTGGCCATCAAGTCGTTAAAATAGGCTGCTTTATCCATTTACGTTCTCTCCTTATTGCCGAATTTTTCCCAGTAGACAAGATCTTCAAGTGGATACTTGGGCCGCGGGTGTTTTCGCTGTTCTTTGGGCCAGCCGATGGCAACATAACAAATAACCTTATATTCGTTCATGCCGGTGGGGATGCCCAGGATTTCTTTAAATTTGATGGCATCCCGGGTGGCCGCAACCGGTCCATGCACCCAGCAGGCTCCCAAACCAAGCGAGTGCGCTTCCAGCAGGATATTTTCGGTTGCGGCACAAAGATCGTAGGGAACATCCACCGAGCCGACTTTCAAATCACCGATGACAGCAATGATGACCGGAGCCTGTTTGCAGAATTCCGAAACCTCCCCGGAATACATAAACCGCAGGACTTCGGCCCGTTTTTCAGGATCTTCTATTTTTTCAAAACGCTTCTGCATCGTTCCCATGCAATACCATGCGGTCATCCGTTTACCGCTGCCGAGTTTGGACAGATCGCCTATCTTATTCCGGGTCTCCTGATCCCGAATAACGATAAAGCGCCATGGCTGATAATTTTCTCCAGTTGGCGCCCAACGGGCGGCCTCTAAAATCTTATCGATCAACTCATCGGGAATCGGATCGGGCTTATAGCGCCGGATGCTTTTCCGGCTGGTGAGCACATCAAGAATATCTGGCATAATTGTTGTCTCCTTATTGCAGTGCAAATGTTCATTATAAGGGCTTTTCACTTTTGCATAGGACTAGCCCGTATACCACCCTCAAAACAGCGAAGCGCTTTTTTAATTTTTAAGACGCAGAACTTTTTGAGCAGTACCACCAAGAATGAGATCGATTTCCGCATCACTGAATTCAATATCCGTGTCACGTTCTTGAAAGGCCTTGACCCATTCGGCCAGCGGGCACATGAGGTTCGGGTAGAGGGCATCGGTCGCGAACATGATCTTGTCTGCACCGGCGAGATCGACAATATCCCGGAGCCACTGGTAAAAGCGCGGTTTCGGCCATTTTTTATAAGGCTTTTGCCATAAAGAAAGATCGACATAAACGTTTGGCAGCCAAACAGCAGCCTGAATGGCTTCCCGCCACCATCCGATATCCCCGCAGTGGGCAAAAATAAAATCGGCATCCGGGTACCTAGCCGCGGCAGTCGCAAAATAGGCCGGGCGTGAACACTCCCAGCGCAGGGAAGGGGTTGAACTAGGCGCCCCGCCGGTATGCACCATTATCGGGATATTCCACTCGGAAGCTTTTTCATATACCCAGTAACAGCAGGGATCGTCAGGCATATAACCCACGCCGGCATGCAGCTTGAAGCCCTGCATTCCCCATTCATGGTAAGCCTGCTCGCAATGCTTTAAGGCACCCGGCCTGCGGGGGTCAATGGCCATAAAGGGAATTAAACGGCCTTCATGCCGTTTGGCGACATCCGCATAGAGTTTGTTCTGGTCAAAAGCATTAATCGGTGCCTCCCCGAACAGCAGACCATAGTCCACCGCGAAAATAACCGTCTTGTCCACCCCGGCTGCATCCATCTCTTCGATGATATTATCTGCGTTTGGGTCGATCCAGGGTCGCACAATATTCTCAGTGAAGTCCCGCGGGCTGAGGTTGGTATTGTGGGTCTTGTTGTACATCATCACAAAACTTTTCTGCGCACCTCTAATATAGTGGCCCTGAACGGTTCCTTTCACAATTAAATGTCTATGAACGTCGATAATCATACGCCTTTCTCCTTGCTGTTAGTGCCGTTACCTCCCTTTATCACAGGGAATAGTATAGCGGTTATCTGTTATTTTTGAGACAGCTTCTAGTTAAAATTTTCTCCGCAAACGATGCGGTGAACTGAATCTTTTCACTTCAAAGTCAGATAATTGTTCTCTCTCAGTTGTTCAGATTCTTCTGAATGTAACGCGCAATTTCGGCCGGCGGGGTCCCCGGTAAGAACACCTCCCGCACACCCATTTTCTTAAGTTCCGGGATCTGGTGTTTTAAAATAATGCCACCGGTGATGACCATTATGTTTTCCAAGCCTTTTTCCCTGAGTGTCTGCATAACTTTTGGAACGAGAATCATGTGATCACCGGACAGAAAGCTCAGCCCCACAACATCAACGTCTTCCTGTGCCGCGGCTGTGGCAATTTGTTCAGCTGTTTGACGAAGACCGGTGTAGATGACTTCCATACCGGCATCCATCAGGGATCGGGCAACTATTTTAGCGCCGCGATCATGGCCGTCCAGACCCACCTTGGCTATCAAGACTCGTATTTTTTGGTTTGCCATTGTTTATATCCCGAATATGTCCATATAATTTTACCAAAACTGTGCTGGTTGACTTAATGTTAGTGGTCCATAGTCCGTTGTCCGTTGCTTGAATGCGCGGTTGCGTGTTCACAACGGATAACGGACAACACACAAAGGACGCAATTGAGCTTAACTCAATTGCCGTTATATATAGGTCGATGCCTGAAATTCACCCCATTTTTTGCGCATAACGCCGCAGATCTCACCGATGGTGGCATAGCTTTTAACGGCTTCGATGATATGGGGCATCAGGTTTTCGTTTTTATCTATGGCTTTTGCCAGGTCGGTCATGTGTTTTTGAACATCATCGGCATTTCTATCGGCTCTGATCCCGGCGATCTTTTGTTTTTGGCTGCCTTCAACACGATCATCCATTTCAAAAATTTTCTGATCTTCCAAATCGCTTTCATCCGGCGTGCCATATTTGTTCAATCCGACGATGACGCGCTCGCCGCTATCCACACGTTTTTGAAATTGTACACTTGAATCCTGAATTTCTTTAAAGACAAATCCAGTTTCAATGGCGCCGAGCATTCCGCCCATGGCATCTATTTTTTGCAAATAAGCGGCTGCCTGCTTTTCGATTTCATTGGTTAGAGATTCCAGGAAATAGGAGCCGGCGAGCGGGTCGATGGTGCTGACAAGGCCAAAAACAAAAGATCGCCGGGATCAGAGCCGATAGAAATGCCGATGATGTTCAAAAACACATGACCGACCTGGCAAAAG
>JARRJQ010000026.1:0-13761 GCA_037388985.1 Desulfobacterales bacterium
ACTGCTGGCCGTTTTGATCACCGAAAGGGGTTGGTTGAGTTCATGCGCAAGGCCGGTGGCCATTTCTCCCAGAGTCGCCATTTTGCTCGCCTGAATGAGCTGTTGTTCGGTTTCAAGCCGTTTGGTGATATCGCTGGTGGCAACCAACAGAACCTTTTTTCCGGAATAATCTGAAGGAGAAATTCTGATGTTGACAAAAAGCGGTTTGCCCGCTTTGTTTTGTTGTTTGACCTGATTGATCACCGAAGAAGTTTGGATCGCCAAGGCATGCTGATTTTTATCCTTTCCCGGAAATAAATCCAGAAATGATCGATTGAGCATTTCTTCTCTGTTATAACCATAAACCGACTTGACGCCCTCATTGCAGTCGAGTATTTCCAGTGAATCCCTGTCCAAAACGAAAACTGGGTTTGGCATGTTATTGAAAATTTCATGATACTTTTTTTCGGATTCCTTAAATTTTTCCTCGAGCTGTTTTCTTTCGGTGATATCCAGACTCATCTCCATGGCGGCGACGATCTCACCCCGGGCATTTTTAATCGGAGAGGTTCTGACAATCCAATGCACGAGACTGCCGTCCTTGTTGAAACCCGTTTCCTCGGCGGAGTAGGACAATCCATCTTCAAATGTTTTTTCCACCGGACAATCGATGCATTTTTCTTCACGGTTTTTATAGGCATGGTAGCAGTAATCATCAGCCTTGGGCGCAAACCTCTCGTCAAATTCTCGATTATATCTTAAGAGCTTGAAATTTCTGTCTTGAACCGTTACCAGGCAGGGCACCCGTTCAAAGAAGGTCTGATATTCGTCGCGCTGCTCATTCATCGCCGTTTGTTCAGCGGCGATGTCATCACTCATCTGATTGATGGCCGCTGCCAGCTGGCCCATTTCATCTTTCTGTTCGAGAATCACCTTGCTTTGATAATCACCTTTTGCAATGCGATGGGTGCCCCGGATTAATTTCTGAATCGGCCGGTTAACGAAGCGCAACACAAACACGAAAATGATAACCGATGTGAGCAAGAACAAAAAAACGGTCAGCCCTATCATCGCGGTCTCGGCATGTCGTATCTCTTTATCGGGCTCCTCAAGCGAAACAACCAAATCCAGGGCACCTAAAATTTTTTTCCCTTGCGGGTGCACATGACAGGCATCTGTGGCACAACCCGGCTCATTTCGAATGGGGCTGATTACCCCCAGAAGTCGGTATCCCTCTGGAGAAGTGAATATTCGCGTTCTTTGATTCAGGGGCACCTCAGACAGTGGCGGATCGGAACGGTGACAGATATAACACGCCTCGGCTTTAATATTGGTGATGGTATCGACTTCAGCTGTTTTGTTGGAAAATTTTATTTTCCATAGACCCAGATCGCCATGGAAAGCAACAGCACCAGGCCGACAGAGAAAATCAGCTTTGAGATAAGACTGTGATGGATTTTAGAAATATATTTCAGCATTTCTTAGCATCCGGCAATATTCATCAACGCCAAAGGCGGCCGGCTTTGATTTCAATTGCCACTTTTGCGCTGGTCGGATGGGACGTTGTCATGCTGCTCTTTGAAGCTTTTCACGCAAACGGTCCCAGCTGGTAAGATTCAAATTTAGCCCCAATTCTTTTTCGGCAATGCCAAAGGCCAACCCGAGTAACTGCGGCAGATACAGAATCGCTATGTTCAGATCTTGCTGGTAGAGGTGGGAAATTTTTCGCTGATGCGCTTCAAGATTTAACTGACACATGGGACAGACGGTGACAACCACATCGGCGCCCCTGGCGTCCTTGAGAATATTGGCGACCAGCTCAAGGCCCACTTCCATCTTGGTGTTCATATGGGAAGCGCCACAGCATTTTGTTCCCATATTCCAATGATGGACGGTTGCACCGGTGGCCTCAATAATCGAATCCATGGAATGCGGCGTCTCCGGGTCATCAAAAACAGCGTAGGGCCGCAAACATTGACAGCCGTAGTATGGCGCAACACGAAGCCCATCTAGCTGTTTTTGAACCAATGACCGAATGCGCTGCGCTCCCACATCATTGGCGATGACGTCAAGCAAATGTCGCACCCGAACGGTGCCATGTAATTCAAGGTGCTCTTCGGCCAAGATGCTATTCAGCCGGTCGAGCGTCTCCTGATCTTTTCGGGTCTTTTCCTCCACTTTTTTGAGGTTCAGGTAACAGGCGCTGCAGGGCACCAGAATATCTTTGATGTCGGCCATTTTTTCCGCGATCGCAATATTTCGTGCCGGCAGGGCCAGTGAAAGCCAATGGCTTATCGCTGTAGCAGCGCTGGCGCCGCAGCACGTCCAATCTTCTATTTCGACGAGCTCTGCTCCCACATGCTGCATGAATCTCCGGGTGGAGAGGTTATATTCAAGAGCCGTCCCTTCAAGAGAACAACCGGGATAATAGAGGTATCTCATGCGCCTTTCTCCAATTCCTTGACTTTTTGGAACATCTTTTCAAGGGGCAACCGCGCTTTTGGAAGCCATTTTAAAGAGACTTTTCCCTTGGCCATCAGCTTCATTCCCAACGAAGCGAAACGGAAGGGCACCAGCGGATCCCTCAATGCCGTAAAATAATATGTCATGAACTCCATTTCCCTGACACGACCATGCCGGCGAACACTGCGAATAAAATTTTTGTAAAACAACACACTGTGCTTATATCGAGCCGGGTTTTCTTCAGACGCAAGCTGCTTCAATGCGTCCATGGCTTCGGTGAGCAAAAGCCCGCGCGGACAGCGTAGCGTACAGGTGTAACAATCCGAGCAAAGTGAAAAGGTTTTGCTCTTGAAAATTACGTCTGTTTGCCCCATCAGCACCAACCGCCAGAGCTGACGCGGCGTGCGGTCCATGGCAAACTCATTCGGACAGCTTGCCGTACACGTGCCGCATTGAATACAGGCCCGTATCATTTCCTGAATCCGCACCAAAGGCTCCGTAGCAGGAACGCTGAGGTCAATTTTCTCTATATTTGCTGCTCTCTTCATCGAAATCTCCTTTTCACCCAGCTCGAAAAACTCTATGCCCCATGCGCCCTGCGCTATGCCTATTTCCTGCAGAAAATCCCACCAACAGCGCTAGAAAAAGGGCCATTGCCAAATGGAAACTGACTAACTTATGGCGGCGTCAATCATTTCCAGCATCTGCTGTTCCAGAAACCCTTCTAAGACCGACGCACCATTGGGGCAAATTGCCGCACAGGAACCGCAACCTTGACACATGGCCGGATTGACCAGAACCTTATCCATTTCATAATTAAGGCTGCGCGCCCCGTAAGGACATGCATCTATGCATCGTTCACATAAACTGCACAGGCTATGATGGACATTGGCCACCACCTTGCCTGCCGAGAGGCGTTGCTGGGATAAAATTCTGAGTGCTCTCTGGGCGGCCGCCTCTGCGGTGGCGATCGTCTCGGCGATGTTCCGCGGAGAATGAGCCAAACCGCAGCAAAAAACCCCTTCCTTCAATGCATCCAACGGCCTCCATTTAGGGTCGGCCTCCTGAAAAAATCCGTCTTGATCCGTAACAACTCCGAACGTTTCCGCCAATTCTCGCGGAAGACTGGGAACAATTCCGGTGGCCAACACGAGAAGATCGGCCTCTATCTGAATTTGTTTTTCAATCAGGGCATCACGGACCATCACCTTCACGCCCTTTTTATCGGTCTCGACCCGTGGTTTTTCGTCGACCGCGTACTGGATAAAGATCACATTGGCTTTGCGGGCCCGAGTGTAATAGGCTTCAGTGAAGCCGTAAGTCATCATATCCCGGTAAAGAACATAAATCTGGAGTTCATTATTTTTTTCTTTAAGGTACAGGGCATGTTTCAGGGCCGTCGCACAGCATACCCGACTGCAATAGTTACGCGGCTCCTCGCGCGAATCGACACATTGGATCATGACCACCGAGTTTAGCTTTGCCGGATCAAGGGTATTTTCGGCCAGTTTTTGTTCCAATTCCTTCTGAGTCATAATCGCCGGACTGCTTCCGTAACCATAGGCGGAAGTTGCCGCCTCCGTTCCTCCCGTAGCCAAAATGGCGACCCCATGTCTCAGTGTTTGCACGCCGTTTTGCGCATCTTCTATTGTGGTATGAAAGTTGCCCACTTCACCGATGGAATGAACCACACGCGATTTTAAATGAAGCTGTATCTGGGGATGCTTTTTTACGGATGCCCTTGTATTTTCCATCAATTCCTTTGGATCATTCCCATCCAGGGTTCGCTCGATCCAGTTTAGATTTCCGCCGAGCTGTTCATTTTGCTCTACAAGATCAACTTCAAAACCGTGATCGGCGATCGCCAAAGCGGCTGTCATACCGCCAATGCCGCCCCCGACAACCAAAGCGCGTTGGGTGATCGGGATTGTCGGCAGTGGCGAGGGCTCAACCCACTTAAGCTTCGCAACGCCCATATCCAGCTTGGAACTCAAATTTCGAACGGCAAATTCTTTGTCCCCATCTTCGGCAAGCGTGTTCCGGTATTCAGAACCCAGGTCGACAACATCGATAAGCGCAGGATCCAAACCGATTCGCTGGCTGAGTTCATTGATTTTTCGCTTATAGGCATAAGGCATGCAGGCACCGATCAAAATCCGATTGGGCTTGCTTTCTTCAACCCATTTTTCCAACTGCTCCCATCCACTGGCTGTGCAAGCTTGCTCGACAAATAGGACACGATCCACCAAGGGGTCCGTCTTGATTCTATGAGCCACGATTTGCGTATCCACCGTTTCCGAAAGCCTGGCACCGCATGTACAAACGATCACCAGAATTTTAGGTAACTCTCGCGACACATCGGCTCTCGCTTCCGGCAATGAGGGCTCCAGGGCCAGAGAGCCGCCGGATGCATGTATGATACGAGATGCATTTAACGCCGCAGCAGACCCCTGGGTAACGGATTCACTGATATCTTTTAGCTCTGCGAATGATCCGCCGACTTCAATTCCGACGTGGCTGGTGCGAGTCAAAGAAAAAGATTCGGTCTGCGCAAACCCCGATGGATTCAGCTCGATTCCTGCCAATTGGGCCAATTCATCCGCCCCGGCGGCGGGTCGCTGGCCGACGCTTAGAACCACCATATCAAAACGCTCATCTGTGGTTTTGCCCGATATATCAACACTGCGAAGAATCAAATCGTTGCTGGCAGCATCTTGGTTTACGGTGTGGACTCGAGCTCTTATAAACCGAACGCCATGAATCACTTCAGCCTGCTCGCGATAGCGCTGAAAGGATTTTCCAAAGGTGCGCATATCCATGTAGAAAATGGCCGTATCCAAATTCTCCTGGGCTTTTTCTTTGGCCACAAGTGCTTC
This sequence comes from Desulfobacterales bacterium, assembly GCA_037388985.1. Taxonomy (GTDB): domain Bacteria; phylum Desulfobacterota; class Desulfobacteria; order Desulfobacterales; family JAHEIW01; genus JAHEIW01. The sequence continues at coordinate 5,319 of JARRJQ010000026.1, forward strand.
CTTGATCGCGGCCATGCAACAGATATTTGAACAGTAGTCGGCCTCCAGCTGCAAATCCCTGGAACCGACACACTGGATCCAGGCGATCTTTCGGAGGGGTTTGCCGTCAACCGGTCTCACCAGATGACCCCGGCAGGGACCAGTGCCGCTTAAAATGCGCTCGAATTCAAGACCGGTGACGACGTTGGGAAATATGCCATAGCCAAACGTATTTTTTCCACCGGCAGGATCAAAAAAAGCGGTTCCCCCGGACAAGACCACCGCACCAACTTCAATCTGACGGCCTTCGGCTGCAGTGATTTCCTGATAGAGTCGTTCGGCCATCGGAATGAGTGTTTCGGGATCAAAAGGTTTTAGCAGATAATCCCGGGCTCCGATTTTCATCGCCTCAACGGCAGTTTCCACTGTTGCATAGGCCGTCATCATGATCACTTCCAGATCAGGAAATACTTCTTTGGTCTTTTTTAGGACCTCAACGCCGTCCATACCGGGCATCTTCAGATCCAGAAGCATCAGCTGGTAAGCTTGCCCGGTCAATTGATCTAAAGCATCCTGACCCGATGCAGCCATGTCGACCGCATAGCCTTCTTCTTCCAGCCACGCCTTGAGTGAATCCCGTACAATCAGTTCATCATCAACGACTAAAATACGGAAGCCTTTGCGTTCCTTGTCGGGAATTTGAATGGCTGCCGTCGGGCATATCTTTTGACATTCGCCACAGCGGGTGCACACCGAATAATCAATGATGTAAGGATTCGGAATCGTATGCGGAACGGGAAGGTAGATTGCTTTGCGCGTGCCGAGCCCGGCGTTGAATTCGTCCGGAACCTCAACCGGACAAATAGAAACACAATCACCGCAGCCCATGCAGCGATCCGGATCGACCCAATTCGGATGCTGCTTGAGTGTTATCTGAAAATGGCCGGGTTCACCTGCGATGGAGACCAGCTCTGTAGACAGCGAAATGTCGATGTTTTCGTGAAAAAGACCCTTGCGCAAACAATATTGAGAACCGGCATCCCGATTGACCAGCGGAAGCATTTTGCACATTCCGCAGCGATTGGTTGAAAACTGATAGTCAAGCTGACTCAGTATGCCACCCAAATGCGGTGATCGGTCGATTAAGGTAACGCCATAACCATATTCAGCCAGGTCCAGCGCCGCCCGAATCCCGCCGATACCCGCTCCTACGACGAGTGCTTTACCTATTTTTTTGTTCACGAATTCCCCCATAAATGATGGGTTAAATATTACTTAGCGCTTTCTGTTTATTCGGCACCATAGACGGCCACTTCTTTTAAATCCTCTCTGAGGTATGCGCGTTCGTTTTCGCCGAGAATACCCAGCGATAGGCAGATCAGGGTCCACAGATGCACCACACCGTATCCGCCGCCGTAATGCTCGCTGAGCTCATGAATTTGCGCATGGCAGTTGTGGCAGCCGGCGATGCAATAGTCTGCCCCGGTGGCTTTGATCTGGTCATCTTTTAATCGACCAAATTCTAATCGGGCTTCCTTATATCCGGATTGCAGAAAACCACCCCCGCCGCCGCAGCAATAATTATTTGATCGATTCGGGTACATGTCGATGAAATTCTCCTCGCCGACCACGGATTTGACCACAAGGCGAAGGTCGTCGGCGATGGGATCTCCGAAGCTTTTGCGAACGATTTGACATGGATCCTGAACGGTAAACTTGATTTTCAAATCCTTATTCCAGTCGGCATTGACTTTCAGTTTGCCTTCCCGGATCCACTTCGCGTAATATTCATAGATATTCTTGACTTCAAATTTATGAGGAATGTTGAATTTTTTCAGCCCTGCCAGGACTGAGAAGGTCACATGCCCTCACTCGGTGTTGAGAAATATTTTGCAGCCCAGATCATCGGCCTGTTTGGCACTGGTTCTCGTGATGTGTTCCCAAGACGCGTTGTCTGCAAGGAACATACAATAGTTTTCTCCTCCCCAGCCTTTGCTGCCGTATGTCCAGTCGGCCCCCACGAGGTGCAGAATTTTCCACAAAGGCACCATTTCATCCGGCTCAGTAACCGGTTCCCGGGAATTCTGGTTTAAGAAGAAATAGGCGCCTTTTTTGTCAATCGGTGCAACCATCTCGGCAAAATCAGGTTGAGCCTCCCGGTATTCCTCGAGGACATCCTCTACCACGAAAGTAAAATCTTCCGGGGATGCCCCCATGGCACTGCAGCTGTCATTTCTTAAAGCCATGTCGCATGATCCGAGAATGCCCTTTGGACGCTCTTCGCGAGGCCAGCTGCTACGCGCATGATAAACCAGCTGGGGAATATCGATTTTCATCGGGCACACAAAGATGCAACGCTGGCACATGGTGCACATCCAAACCCAATCCGATTTCAAGATCTCATCGTCGAGCCCCAGTGCGGCCATTCGTAAAAATTTTCTGGGATCCAATCCCGACAGACCTGTGGCCGGGCATCCGGATGAGCAGGCGCCGCAAGTTAGACAAAGATTCAGGTTTCCTCCTTCGGGAAGGATTTCCATCACCTTGTGCATGAAGGTGCTTTTCTGCTTTCCAGCCAGCTTAACCAGATCACCTGACATAACTCCCTCCTTGGCTAAGTTCTCTATTTTTTCCAATACCAAATTCATTTAACCGGCAGCGGATTTAAAGTTGTATTAAAATCCCAGATCATGTTCGAGGGCAAGGCTTGAGGCGCTTCAAAAGCGGAGCGTACACGTTATTAGTACGTGAGCATTTTGAAGCGGCTCGTAACGCAGCCACCGGACATTAGATGGGGTTTTAAAACAACTTTTAGTTGCCAATGCCCACCACCTCCTGAAATTCATCTTCACGAAATGTCGACATCGGCGGCTCTTGCTCAAGGCTTTTTCCGGCTTCGTACGCAAATGCCAGCTGGGTGCTATGGGCGATGGTGCGAAATAGTTCCATGACCGGGATATCATTCGGGCACGCATTGGAACACTGGCCGCAACCCACACAGGCGGTGCTCATATGGGCCAAACGGGTAATGTGGTAAAACAGTGTATCCGTCGGCATTTTAATGATCCCTTTGCGGCTGGCCCACCGCAAATACTGGGCAGGCTCATGGTTGAACACATCGGTGACAAAAACGCATTCCTTGCAGTAGCAAACCGGACAGGCCACCCGGCAGTTGTAACAGTTGATACAACTTGCAAAATAGGCCGTCATTTTTTCCAGACTGTCGGTCGCCGCATGGGTTTTAGCGAACATCTCATCACGGTAAGCCGTGCGCCGTGCAACGACGGCGGCGATGGCATCTTTGCGCGAAGCCGGCTCATTAATTTTAGAGAGCTCGAGTTGATTTAACAGATTCGTCCCCGCTTCAGTTTGAGATTGAATCAATAATTGAGCGTTTAGATCAATGCCATAAAGCCCGATCGAAATGTCGGCATTGGCCGCCACCGGATGTTCACACGCTTTGCATGCGGCAGCCAGCTCAACGCCGTCGATTGCCTCATCATTTTGGTTGAGGACGTTTTTACAAAATTTCAGCGTTGAATCGTCTTTATTCTGCTCGATGAAACGGGCATAGTCTTTATTGGGGTATGCGCCGAGGCAGTCGATACCAATCAAAACGACCTCCTCCGTATTTGCCTGTTTGAGTTTGACCAATTCGAAAAAGGCCCGAATCTCACAGGGCCGCAAAACGGCGACAATTTTGGCACCGGACGGCTTGCGGGTGAGTTTGGAGACAATCTTGGCTGTGTTCATCGGAAAAGCGGGTGCCAGGGGATCGACACCGTTTAGTTGCTCCGGTTCAGTGACCAGGGTGGGCATGACCCTGTTTTTCGCTGGAAGATGCTGCGGCACGAGAATCGCTTTGATCTCGTCTAATCTGAGCAGATCCTCGAAAAAACCCCGCAGAGATCCTAAAACGTCCTGCTCTTTCACATCAATTTTGGCTGTAATCGCCATCAGTGCCTCCAATTTAGATATTGGGTACAAGGTATTGGGTACCCGTTGTATCCTGTTTGTGTCCTTTTATATTTATAGCCCAACTCGTACCGAATACCGAATTTCCGTTACGCTGAGCTAAATCACCATCTTGAGCTTTGCCTGACTGGGTCCCAGAGTTTTGATTTGGGAAACCAGGTCCCGCATGATCTCGGCAAACTGGATCCCGTCGCTGGCGCCAATCCAGGTTAATCTCAGCCGTTGGGGGTCAAAACCGAATTGGGGCAAAATCTCTTTGAGCAGCTTAATTCGCCGACGCGCTTTAAAATTTCCATTGATATAATGGCAGTCGCCTGGGTGGCAGCCACTGATCAAGACCCCATCTGCCCCCTCCAAAAAGGCTTTGATCACATACTGAGGGTCAACCATGCCGGTACACATAACCCGAACGAGGCGTATATTTTTGGGGTAGGTTAAGCGAGAAGTACCGGCTAAATCCGCAGCCGTATACGTACACCAGTTGCAGACAAAAGCGATGATTACGGGTTCAAACTCTTGCATAAATCCTCCTTCAGGCGCTCTCGATTGATTCTGATCTTCAGCAGCTTCATCTTAACAGTTTTACTCTTGCGTGGCGGCCCTTCATTGTACATTCCGCATTCCTAATGCCGCCTTCCGCCTTCCTTTAGATTCCGACCTCATTCAGGGCATCCATGATACCGTCGAACTCGGCAAATAATTGCTTCGGATTAAAGTGTCGAACTTGGGCCGCCCCGCTGGGGCAAAACCCGGAACAGCTGCCGCATCCTTTGCAAAGAGCTTCGTTGACCACAGACACACCTCGGCGCTGATCAAATTCTATCGCCGAATACGCACAAAGACCGATGCAGGTTTGACACCCCGCACAAATATCCGGATCAATCCAGGAAACTGTCGAAGGCACCTTCACCTTCCCGCGGGCAACCAGGGAAAGTGCCTTGGCTGCCGCGCCGGATGCCTGGGCCACCGTATCCGGAATATCTTTGGGGGACTGGCATGTGCCGGCCAGAAATACACCGTCGGTGGCCGTATTCAACGGCCCCAATTTAGGATGTTCTTCCAAGAAAAACCCGTCGGCCCCCAGGTTCACTCCGAAAATCCGGCCCACCTCGACAGCGTCATGGCGCGCCTCTATAGCGACACACAGGATCACCATATCAACCGGAACGCGTAATTTTGCACCCAGCAGCGTATCTTCTGCAATGGCCACCAGTTTGCCTTCTTCACGCGGATCATTTGCCCGGTCTGTAATTTCAGCCACTTTGCCCCGGATAAAGGTCGTTCCTTCTTCCTGACACCGGCGGTAAAATTCCTCGTAGCCTTTGCCGAAACAACGCTGATCAATGTAGAAATCGTATACTTGCGTATGATGTCCGACTTTTTCCTTGATCAGATGCGTATACTTGAGCGCATACATACAGCACACCCTTGAGCAGTATTCATGATAATTGACGTCCCGACTGCCGATGCAGTGGAGAATGGCCACACTTTCAGGAACCCGGGTAAATTCTCCGTTTTCGTCTCGAATTAAAATCTTGCCCTCTGTCGGCCCGGTGGCGTTGCTCAGGCGCTCAAATTCAAGGCTGGTGAAGACATTCGGATAAATGCCGTAACCGAACTGCTTGATGCAGGTCGGGTCAAAAGTATCGTATCCGGTGGCCAGAATGATGCTGCCGACCTTAACCTCAAGCTCCTGCGCCTGCTGCGCATGGTCAATGGCGCCGGGTTCACAGACCCGGACACATTCCATGCACTCGCTACAGATACCGCAGTTCAAACAGCGCCGGCTTTCCTTTTGGGCTTCGGCCTCGGAAAAGTTCAAATCGACCTCCTGGAAAGACCCGATTCTTTCCCCGATGCCTCGATGTTGCGACACAACCCGCTCCTGCCGGGCAAGATCTTCCGGGATGGCCTGCCAGTCCTGCCCGGGCGATTTCTGAGCTTCCATTTCTTCGCTATACTTCGATAGATCTTCTTTATCGATGAATCGTTGCATGGCCTCAACCACTTTATGGCCGGCAGCGACGGCTTCGATAACCGATGCCGGTCCGGTGACGGCATCTCCGCCGGCAAAGACATACGGGATGCGAGTTTGCATGGTATGGGGGTTGACCTGAATGGTATCGGCTTTGGTGAGCTGCAAATCCGGCTCTTGCTCGACCCATGATTTGTCGATCCGCTGGCCGATGGCCGGAATAACGACATCACAATCGACGACAAACTCGGATCCTTGCACGGGTATCGGGCGGCGCCGTCCGCTGGCATCGGGAGGGCCCAGCTCGGTCTTGAGACATTCAAATCCGGTGACTTTGCCTTTTTCAGTCAGTATTCGATTCGGTGCGGTGAGGGTTAAAAATGCGATGCCTTCTTGTTTCGCACCTTCTATTTCTTCAGCATAGGCCGGCATCTCTTTTTCCGACCGACGGTAGACCACCGTGACGGATTCGGCGCCAAGGCGTTTGATCACTCGCGCCGTATCGATCGCGACATTGCCCCCGCCGACAACCACCACTCTGTTTCCGGGCGAAGATGTTTTACCCAGATTGATTTCCCTTAAAAAACGTACAGCATCAATAACCGCGGGGCTGTCCTGTTCTCCGCTGATTTTTAAATTCATGGATGCATGCGCCCCAATCCCTAAAAACACAGCCGCAAAGCCCTCTTTTTTGAGATCATCAAGTGTAAAATCGGTTCCAAAACGAACCCCGGTGCGTGTTTGCACACCCAGGCGCAGGATGTGATTGATTTCTTTGTCCAGTATGGCCGGCGGCAAGCGGTAATCCGGTATGCCCACCCGGAGCATGCCGCCCAGTTTCTCAAGCGCCTCAAAAATGGTAACCTTAAACCCTTTCAGCCTGGAATAATAGGCCACCGTCAGGCCTGCCGGACCGGAACCCACCACGGCAATCTTTTCAGGGCGATTTTGGATTTCGGGCAAAGGCAGCGTATCCAGGTCCACCTGGTCGGCCGCAAAACGCTTCAGATCTCTGATGGCAATCGGTGTATCAACTAAAGCCCTGCGGCAATCGCCCTCACAGGGATGCGGACAAACCCGCCCCAGTACGCCCGGCAGGGGAAGCCGCTGCATAATGAGTTCAACAGCCTCCATATACTTTCCCTGCCCGATGAGCTGAACATAGCCCTGAATATTGACGCCGGCCGGACAGCTGACCACACAAGGCGCCCGATCCTTTTTATCGATGCAAAATGTTATGGGAACCGCCTGCGGGAAAGACCGATAAATAGCCTTGCGCTCACCAAGATCTTCGTCCCATTCGCTGGGCACGGAAACCGGACAGACCCGGGTACACTCACCACAGCCGGTGCAAAGGTCCTCTCTCACATAGCGCGGTTTGCGTTGGATTTTGACCGTATAATTGCCGATATATCCCGATATTTCTGTCACTTCACTGTATGACAACAGCTCAATGTGCGAATTTTGGGCCACCTCAACCATTTTGGGGGTGCCGATACAGGCCGCACAATCCAGCGTGGGAAATGTCTTGTCAAATTGCAGCATGTGCCCGCCGATCGTGGTACCCTTTTCCACCAGATAAACCTTATGATCAGAATTGCCGATATCCAGAGCCGCCTGCATCCCTGCGATACCGCCACCGACCACCAGCGTATCAGGGTGAACCGCCACCTCCCGGGTTTCCAGTTCATGATGGTAGTTAACCCGGTTGATGGCAGCAGCGGCCAGGGTTTTGGCTTTGCGTGTAGCCTCAGCTTCATCTTCTGTCACCCAGGAAACCTGCTCCCGGACAGAGGCCATCTGAAACATGTACGGATTGAGCCCGGCGCGCTGGCAGGCTCCCTGAAAGGTCTTTTCGTGAAGTCTCGGAGAACAGGAAGCGACCACCACCCGGTTCAGGTTAAATTCGCGAATATCGTTTTCAATCATTTCCTGACCCGGATCCGAACACATAAATTTGTAATCCCGCGCCACCACCACGTTGGGCAGTTTCCGGGCAAAATCAGCGACCTCTTCCACGCGAACCTTATAGGCAATGTTGATTCCGCAGTGACAAATATAAAATCCGATTCGATTTGACATTTGCTTACCTTTTTTCTTTGCGGCCCTATTCCTCATTTCCGTCCAGGGCGCATTCATCGGTGGTTGTCAGTGTGCGAACAAGACTGATGAGTTCTTCTGCCTCCAATGGCTTCTCTAAATAGGCTCCCGGCTCCGGCACACCTCTACCCCGCGGTGGACTCTGAAATTTCTGGTAAAAGGAAAAAGTTTTTTTATCGATAGTTGACACCATAATCACCGGAACATTTTTAAGATCGTCGTGCTCTTTGAGCTCCCGATACATTTGAATACCGCTTTCCTTGGGCATTGTTACATCCAATATGATCAGGGCCGGCTTTTCGCTCAGGGCCTTTTGCATCCCTTCGTCTTTATCCACGGCATCAATAGCTTCGTAACCACAGTTACCCAGCAAGTTGCACAGGAAAATCCGCATATTTAATTCGTCATCGACGA
>JARRJQ010000026.1:13794-17524 GCA_037388985.1 Desulfobacterales bacterium
GTTCAATTTCCGAATGCAACGGTGCCTCCGAAAAGAAAGGTTTACTTTGAACCGGTAAGCCTGGAAATTTTTATATGCTTGGGTAAATGGATTTAGCATAGACTGTGCCATAAATTCTTATTTTTTTATATCTACTTGTATTTAATAAGAATATTCAATAAATCGGTCAGCGATCGAAGTATTTATTAGGCCTGAATTTGCAACACATGCAACATTTTGCGTTCCAAAACCCGTGCTTAAATATGTATAACCTGTTAAATTTAGTGTATATAAAATGTTGCGCAACGCTTTTTGCAACATTCATGCGACCACTCAACACGCATTTCAAATCGAACCCGAATGCGCGGCTACACGACTCCTGCACAAAATGGATCGGTTTGTTTTTAAAACTGTTGTCCAAATTTTAATTAATTCTTTTTTTCTTTTTTATTTATTGATAGATAAGAGCTTGGAGTCAGAGTAAAATCTCTCAATGAAATGATAATAAATTGAGGGGGGAATCATGCCGGATGAATCAACCGGGTATTACCCCAAAAAACTGCCATTAAACATAGCGATTGTTGGCGGCGGCAGAGCCTGTAAGTTTTTCCTGCAACTTCTGAAAAGTGAATCCTTTCCTTATTTGAATATCAATCTCGTCGGGGTTTGTGACATTAAACCCGATGCCGAAGGCCTTCTGATGGCCAAGCAAATGGGCATTTATACCACCGACAACTTCAAAGATCTTTTTAATATCAAAGACCTTGATGGCATCATCGAACTCACCAATAGCCAGGAAGTCCTCCTCGAACTCATCAAGCTCAGACCCAAGACTGTCGGCATCGTCGAACACAACATCGGAAAAATATTGAGATATCTTTTCTTGATTGACCAGCAACTGAAATCGGCAAAGCAGCAGGTAACCGATGAAAAAATGATTTCCGAATTTCTCATCCAGCAGACCAATGAGCCCATCGTCGTGCTCAACACCGATTTTACGATTCTCGAAGCCAATGAGGCCTATTTAAAGCAAACCAACAAAACCAGGGAGGAAGCCATTGGCGCATATTGTTACAAGATTTTTTATGATTTCGACGCGCCCTGTTTAATCCACAAACCGGAACATGAATGCCCCATGATCAAGACACTCAGAACCGGTGAGTCCGCTCATGTAATCATAGATGCACCGGTTTCCAGCAGCCAATCCGGCTATTTTGAAATTGTTACCTACCCGGTCAAAAACACGGAGGGCGAAGTCGGACGGATTATTGAGATTCATCGCGACATTACCAAAGAATTGTCTTCTCGCTGGGAAGAAAAGGTTCAGAAATTAAAGCAGGACCTCAATCATTTGATCCAAGAGGATCGCATGATTTCGCTGGGAAAACTGGTGGCCAGCTGTGTCCATGAGATCAACAACCCCATCCAGGGATTATTGACATTTTCCCGGATAATGGAGGACATTTTAGTAAAAGGCCAACCGACATCAAAAGAGCTGGAAGAATTTAAAGAATATCTGTCACTCATGAGCCCGGAATTGGAGCGCTGCGGAAACATCGTTTCCGGCCTGCTTTCGTTTTCCAGGGAAACCGCACTGGAATACAAGAACCTCAATCTCAATGAGGTATTGGAAGCCGTTATCGCCTTGATTCGCCACAAGCTGGAGCTCCAAGGCATCAAATTAACGTTACATTTTTACCCGGAGATGCTATGGGTCCGAGGAAACGCAAATCGCCTGGAGCAATGCCTGCTGAACCTGATTTTCAATGCGATGGAGGCGATGCCCGAGGGCGGAGAGTTGCACGTGGTGTCCGGGTTTGACCACACTGAAAAAAAGGTACTGGTCGAAATCCGGGATAGCGGATCAGGGATTCATCAAGATGACATGCAACACATTTTCGATCCTTTTTTTACCACCAAAGAAGCCGGCAAAGGGACGGGTCTTGGCTTATCGATTGTTTATGGCATTGTAAAAAATCATGACGGGCACATCAGGGTCGAAAGTGAAGTGGGGAAAGGGAGTTCATTTTTTCTAGAATTCCCATACCGCTATCCGTCGGGCGGCGGGATGGAGGAAAACCATGGCCACTAGAATGAACATCATGATTGTCGACGATGAAAAGATCGTTCGTGAATCCCTTTTCCATTGGTTCACCAAAATCGGTCATTATGTTGAAAAGGCATCCTCGGGTTTTGAGGCTTTAGAAAAATTAGAGAAAAGCCCTTTTGACGTTTTATTTGTGGACATTAAAATGCCCGCAATGAATGGCATTGAGTTGCTGGAGAAAGTAAAGACCGAATATCCGGAAACCCTTGTCATCATTATCACCGCTTACGGATCCATTGAAAGCGCGGTGAGAGCAATGCAACTGGGTGCCAGCGATTACTTGCTAAAACCTTTTAAGCCGGATTATCTCTCCCTGGTAATGGAAAAAATCACTCAGCAAGTTAAACTTTCATCAGAATATAATTATCTTAAGGGTCGTCTCGAAAAAATCACGCGTTTTGACGATATCATCGGGCAAGGCCCGGCGATGGAAAAAATTTTTGACATCATCCCTGAAGTGGCTAAAAGTGACTCCTCCATACTCTTGACCGGCGAAACCGGAACGGGCAAAGAATTGGTCGCCAAAGCCATCCACGCAAAGAGCAAACGATCTCATTTTCCCTTTATTCCGATCAATTGCGGGGCAATTCCTGATTCGCTCCTGGCAAGTGAGCTTTTTGGACATCAAAAAGGCGCTTTCACCGGTGCGAGCCATTCCCGCAAGGGTTTTTTAGAAGTTGTGTCCGGCGGAACGCTGTTTCTTGATGAAATTGGAGAAGTGAGTGCCAAGATGCAAATAGATCTCCTGCGTGTCCTGGAAGAAAAGAAAATCACCCGCATCGGAGACTGCAGTCCCGTCACCGTCGATTTCAGACTCATCTCTGCGACACGACGGGATCTAGAACAGGAGATTGCCGCCGGTAATTTCCGGGAAGATTTTTTCTATCGCATCAATGTCATCACCATTCACATCCCTCCGCTGAGAGAAAGAAAAGAAGACATCCCTTTACTGATTGAGCACTTTCTCGAAAAATACAGTCAGGAAACAACTAAACGAGTCGACCACATTACCCGCGACACCATCAAGCGTTTAACCGTCTATGAATGGCCGGGAAATGTCAGAGAACTGGAGAATGCGATTGAAAGAGCAGTTGTTCTTTCCAGATCGCGAACATTGGACCTGGAAGACTTTTCGTTTCTGCAAACATCCCCTTCGATGCTTTCAAAACCCATGTCCCTTATTGAAATGGAAAAGCATCATATCCAACGGGTATTGAAAGAATGCGGCTGGAATGTAACCCGGGCAGCAAAAATTCTAGCGATCAACCGGGTAACCCTGCATAAAAAGATAAAACGCTTTGAACTGCAAAAAAACGCGGAATACTAGTTCTGAAACGCTCATCCCATGAACTCGCAAAAAAGGATCATCGGTGTTGTACCTGTAGGAGACGTTCCTGAACTAGCGCCCAAAGTTATCGCAGCCCATATCCTTGGCTACTTAAAACTTCCGGCTGATGTTCTCACTTCTGTTAAACTGCCGACGGTTGCTTTTGATCGACTCCATCAGCAGTATGATGCGGCTAAGATTCTTAGTTATTTTGAATCCGCCCACTATGACAATTATGATAAGGTCATCGATGTCTTTAATGTTGACCTTTTCATTCCCACCTTCGCCTACGTTTTTGGTGAAGCCAAACAAGGCGG
>JARRJQ010000027.1:0-19842 GCA_037388985.1 Desulfobacterales bacterium
GCTACCGGAATGAATGCCTGAATAGTTGAGGCGCTTTCAGGTTCATCATCCGATGATAAACTCACCAACACCATCACCACTTTGCCCGTCTGGCAGTATCCCATTCATATGTATTGGCGATTTCAAATAACTTATCTATCCTGCGTTGAGTTTCACCGAAACACCCTCTTTCCCTGCTTATCATCGCATGAAATAGCAAATACACATGCGACATCATAAATTCACCCATGCTTAGACTTTTATTAATCAAGTCGTCATCATCTTCTTCTACTATATCCCAATTCCCAGCCAAGAAATTATGATTGAATGTGTGAGTTTCATAAATAAGTTTGGATGTTACATCATTCCTGTCGATTTTGCTTTCAAAAGATTTGAGTATTTTCCTGCTTAATCTGAACGAAATACCTGAAAGGTAAAATATACTACTAAACGCCGAAAATATTGCAGCTCCCTTTTCTAGCTTTGTTAACTCAAATTTAGACCATTCTCTCATTATATAAAATGCTTCGATAAGAAACCTTTGCGGGGCCACAAAAGGCAGGCAATCTTGTCTCTTCCAAAACAACATTTGGAGTTCTCTATCCTCGTCAGTGGGAGTTTTCCTAAACTTCAAAAACGGGAGGTATAGACTGATAAGCAGATGAATGAAACATATAAGAACTTTCAGTGTGATTGTAATCGGAGATTTTGGTGATTTCACCCCATAGAAAGTGAGTGCTTTATCGAAATGTTCAAGAGCCTTGGTAAGGTCGCCCCTGTTAAAAAGTGCGAGTGCAATGTTTTTCTCGAACATTGCGAGCTTTTCAGGATCACCTGTCTCACCATGCTTTTTCAGGTAAAGACGTAATGCCTCCTGGTAATAGTTTAGTGCCTCACTGGATGCAGAAGATCTGAGCGCCTCCTCACCCGCCTTTATCATGTACTCCTCAGCCTTGCTTTCATTCTCACCGCAGCTGTAATGATAGGCAAGCATGCCGTAAAATTCATGGAGTCTTTCTTCAAAAACGTTTTCAATGGAATTCGCAACTCTCAGGTGGAGTTCTTTTCTTTTCTCAGACAGAATCGATTGATATGCCGCTTCCTGTGCAAGAGCATGTTTGAAAAGATACTCCACCTCCTCCATCCTTTTTTGCTCTCGGATGAGCTGTATGTCTCTTAAGTAAGACAACCTGTCGTCTATGTCCTTGATGGTGGTGTTTGCCACTTCAGCAAGAATACGGTAGAAGAAATTCCTCCCGATCACTGAGGCAAGCTTTACCAAGTCACGGGTTTTTTCCTCCAGCATGTCAATGCGGGCCATAAGCACATCATTGATGGTGTGGGGAATGACCATGGTGCCAATTTTCTCGGTAACCTCATATGCGCCATCTTTGAGCACGATCCCACCCTGATCAATAAATGAGCGAACCACTTCCTCAATAAAAAAGGGATTGCCGTCGGCCCGTTTAACAATCTGATCAATGACCGAGTAGGGAAGCCCAGCTATGTTCATCATATTGCTGATGAGCATTTCACCTAATTTTTCATCCAAAGGTTTAATCGCTATTTCCACATAATGCGCAGGAAAAGTATCTTTAATAGTTTCGACTATACGGTCGCCGGTCGCCTCGTAGCCAGGGCGAAAGACATTGACGAAGAGAATCCCCTGCTTTTCTGCAAGGCGAAAAAGCGATTGCATGAGTTCAATCGTGCTCGTGTCAGCCCAGTGGAGATCCTCTGTCACAATTACCAGAGGGTTCAATTCGGTTGCCTTGATCAAGAGATCCCGCAGATTTTTTAGGATCAACTTCTCCAGGGCCTCTCCCTCTATCCCCTCAACTCTTTCTGCATACCTGCCGAAAAGGTTCATCCCCATGAGTGTGGCCACAAAGGGAAGGACTTCCTTCACCTCTTCCTGGCAGACATTCTTGACAGCGGCCTCCAGCTTCTCAAACGCTATGGTTTCCCCGTCATCTTCCCTTATACGGGCCCAGTGCTTCAAAAGATCAATGATAGGGTGAAAGGGCAAGTTCCTACCAATGGAAACGGCCCTTCCCTCAAGAAAGGCTATCCGCTTGATCACCTCTCGGCCCTTGAGTTCGGCTACGAGTCTGGACTTCCCGATACCGGCCTCTCCGATGATGTTGACAATAGAGCCCTCACCGTTGATGGCCTTCATAACCTGGAACTCCAGCTTGTCTAATTCTTTGTCCCTGCCTACCATCTCGGAGTAGATCATTCTCTCGGAGCCCAGACGAGGACGGTAGACATCCTTTTTTGATGACAGAAGCTTGTAGACCGGGACTGTTTCCTCCTTTCCCCTGACCGCTTTTTCCCCAAGGGCCTTGAAATTAAATAGCCCCTGGGTAAGTTTAAGGGTATCCCCTGTCAAATATGTGCTACCAGGCTCTGCCAGCTCTTCCATTCGAGAGGCCAGATTCACGGTATTGCCTACGGCCTTGAACTCTACCCTCAGGTCATTTCCCAATGTGCCCACAACAACAGGCCCCGTGTGAACTCCTATACGCATTTGGATGGGTATTGCCCCTTGATGTTGGTCGTTGAATCTTCCTATCGCACGGTGGATAGAAAGCGCTGAGCGAAGTGCCCGTTGAGGGGCGTCTTCGAGGGCAATCGGGGCGCCAAAAAGGGCCATAATGCCGTCACCGGTAAGTTCATTTACGGTACCCTCGTAGTCTTGCACCTGGTGGATTAAGATTTCGTAAATCTGATCCATGAGAGAGTAGGCTTCCTCAGAGCCTAAGCTTTCGACCAAGGGGGTCGACCCCTTCATGTCGCAAAACATGACTGTGACCTGCTTACGCTCACCTTCAATTCTGTCCCTTTGAGCGAGGATCTTCTCGGTAAGACCTTTTGGTAAGTAACGCTTAATTTTGTCTAATTTGTCATCAAAGGAAAGTTCAGTAGCGGGCGACTCAGGGGGCAAGGTTAAGTTGTTCCCACATCCCATGCAAAACCTGGCGTCTTCAGGGTTCTCATGCTGGCATTCTGGGCACTTCATTTTTGGATGCCTCTGAAATACATTTATTTTAGAAAAAAGTGACTCACTTCAAGGGTTGAACTTCAGACTCCTAACAGAACAACCACGTTCCGTTAGGAGATTGGCGGGCACATTTTGAGATTTTTCTCCATATGAGGCCCTCCTTTATAAGTCCAGGGAGTTAAGGAGAAATGAATTTAATTCATGAATTTATACAGGAAAAAGCGGGGGCGGTCAATCAAGATTCGGAATTTGAGATTCATGGAAAAACAGCTTGAAGATGCAAGATATCAAAAGTTGCTAACGGTTCATATAACCCGCTTTGCGGATGCGTGGTAAGCACTTCCACTAGACATTTAACCACAATGAGCGCAAAGTCGTTGATTGCCGCTACGATTAGCAAAGTCGAGCCCATACGGTTGGTAGGCGGAATTTCGCGATCATCCCCAGACCGTTTTCTGCTCAGGCATTATTCTTGGCCCTAGCTTTTTCGTCTACCTCTCGCCTTGCCCTGTAACCGAATACAACTATCGGGATCTGCATGATTGACCATACAATGGGGCCGAACAATTGCGATTCGTATCCGGATGGTGCTACAATAAGCATATACACAACGTGAACCACCGATAGGGTTAGCGTGACTGCTCCCAACACCATCGCTGCCAGAAACCCCCACCGCTTCTCCAGAGCACACACTGGAACGAGAACTAAAGCAAGTATTGTCATTATGGTATGACGGTACCCTCCCAGTGTGAGCCAATTGCTCATGACGTCACTGGCTTCAAAGCGAAACCCGATGTCGAGGCCCATAAAGATCCACCAAACACTGACCACCAATCCGATGATGATACCTAACGTGCTATTCCTTATCCTGGTTTTGTTGTTCATCGAATAAATCACTTCTCTTCCCATGGACAGGATTCTGGTTTGATATCTAGTATCGGTGTCTTGTCCAGCATATCCAGGCCCTTGACACGAATCACCGATCCTTCAACATCGAGAACTTCCAGAATCGACAACCCAATCGGGTTGGGACGAAATGGGGAATGCGTGCAGAATACCCCGACTTTTTTATCATAGATGGGTGGTACGATCCTCATGAACTGCTTAGTAAAAGCGGGGCTTTTGTGGAAATGAAATATCACATAAATGCGTTGACCTGGCTTGATTTCTTTAAGCCCTTCCAGGTAGGTTTCGTCTATTATTAAGCTGCCTTCCACATCCGATACTTTCCAATTACGTGGTATTTCCGTTGCATCTGTGGATACAAAACCGATGGGATTCATTTCAACGCCCATTTTACAACCTCCATTTGATCCTCTCTACAGAGATTCACAAATATGATAGATGTTATCTCTTACTCTTGGTGATGTGGAGTCTGATGTTGATGTTGGATGTTGATGTAGGGTCGGACCAAGCTAACCATTTGACTTTATGCCACATACATCATAAAATCAAGCCATTTTGGGCCTTAGAAGCCCCATTTTGGGGTCAAAATCACCGTTTTAAGAATTGGACGCAAATTATTGTAGTAAGAGACAAATCGTTTTCGAGAGAAGGTCAAAATTGCCACGATTGTATCGGAGATCATGGAGCGTCACGCGCCGGAGATTAAGACATCACTCAAGGGGCCTGATGATGTGGTCTTGCCGACACCGGATTGATTTGGAGATGTTTTATCGAAAACCACAATCGCAGAAACGGACTTGATCAATGGACGCCAGCAAATACGTGACTGATAGAAGTCAGGCTGTAGAGTGGTCAGGTATTCGGGTGATGTTTGCGCTAGCAGACGAAATTCCCGATGTGGTAAACCTCGGGATCGGTCAACCTGATTTTGATACTCCAGCGTTTATCCGGGAAGCCGCCAAGCAAGCGTTGGATGAAGGTTATACCCGCTACCCACCGGCCAAAGGATTTTCAGACCTCAGAATGGCTATCGCTAAGAAACTAAAAATGGACAACAGCATTATCGCCGACCCCGATACCGAAATATTTGTGGCGGTGGGCGCCATGCAAGTCATCTTTAATACGGTTCTGCACCTGGTCGAACCCGGTGATGAGGTCCTGGTGATAGACCCCGGATACGATTATTATTCACAGATCCGTCTGTTCGGTGCTGTTCCGGTGCCGGTGCCAGCCTATGAGAAAAATCGGTTCAAGGTAGACCCGGCTGACATCAAAGCGGCTGTTTCGCCGAAAACAAAATTGATGATTATCAATACGCCATCGAATCCTACCGGGGCGCTATGTGACGAAGCGATACTGCGCGATATCGCACAGATCGCTATAGAAAATAATGTGTTTGTTCTTTCGGACGAACCTTATGAGCACATTGTTTTTGATGGGAAAAGGCACATCAGCATAGCATCTTTGGAAGGCATGCAAGAAATGACGATTACTGCCTTTACGCTGTCTAAGTCATATGCCATGACCGGCTGGCGGGTCGGCTATGCCGTAGCACCCAAAGCCGTTGTTGCCGAAATGGAAAAGCTCCAGGAGCATCTGGTCTCCGGTGTGACCGCTGTAGCCCAGCGAGCCGCTCTGGCGGCGATTCAAGGGCCGCAGGTTTGCGTCCGCGAGATGGTGGACGAATACGACCGACGAAGAGAGATCCTCCATAAGGGGCTGGAAGCCATTGAGGGCATCTCATGCATTCTACCGGAATCGACCTTCTATGCGTTTCCGAATATATCCCAGTTCGGCCTGACTTCTTGGGACTTTGCCAAATATCTTGTCCGAGAGCATAAAGTCGCCGTGGTGCCGGGCAGTATTTTCGGAAAAAGAGGGGAAGGGTATGTGCGGGTCTCATTTGCAGTAGATACTAAGAGACTTGAGGAGGGAATTTCGCGGATAAAGGAAGGTGCTGATTATATTCGACAGGGAAAAAGATAAAGATATAGCAAAGGCTTCATTAGATCTGTAGTGATGGCAGCACAAAAACAATAGGACGGATGCCTGAATATAGGGAGCCGCAAGTGATGCCATTATACAATTCAGCATTTTCGATTCTTTCGCTTTGACAAAGCAACTTCTTATCTTTATCTTTAGAAAAAGTTTCCACGTAAGGTTACACGGGCGCAGCTGGCATGAATAATTATTTCGGGATCAAGACCTTTTTGACGGGTGTGCAGGCAGCAGCTTTTATTGCTTTAACGGCAACCGGCGCCGTGGCAATGAGCACAGAGGACTGTCTGGGGTGCCACGGCGATAAAGCGATTGTCCAGGAGGGCGGGGGCTACCTCTATATCAACCCTGACCGTTACAGGCAGCTTCCCCACGGTGATTTGGAATGCGCCGATTGCCATGCCGACATCTCCGACGACCATCCTGAAGACAATGCCCGTCCCCCGCGGGCGAATTGCGGCAATTGTCATGAGCAGGTAAAGACAGAGTACGCTCAGAGTGTTCATGCCGATAATGCAACGTGCACCGACTGTCATGATCCTCACCGTGTCGAGGCCTTCGGTGCCGCTTCCGGATTCGATGAGAACCGCACCTGTGAAAAATGCCACAATTGGACCGATATGGTCGAAATCCACAGCAAGTGGCTCCCATCTCCCTCGAAGAGCTGAGGAGTTTCACCCGGCGCGCTGAGCGGTATGGCTTAGACCTGTGGGGTATGATGACCCCGGCTGAGCCGAACCATAGGATGGTAGTCCTGGAAAATCGCAAGGACTGTGTCTTTTGTCACACCACCGGATCCCGCTATTTGCAGACAAGCTTTGTGGCCCTGCCCGATAAAATAGGCGACTACCGGCGGATACCGGTGCAGAAGGGTGCGGCCCTGGATACCGTCTTCGGCACCCCGGACTTTTATATCATCGGCGTGACCCGCAGCAAAGCCCTCAGCATCGCAGGAATTGTAATCACAGCCTGCGGGCTGATTTTGCCTGTCGTGCATGGCGTGTTTCGTATTGTAACGATCAGGAAGCGAAGGAGGGCTCGCAATGAGGCGCCGTGAAATGGTTTACCTAACACCGGTTCCCGTTAGGATTTGGCACTGGCTTAATGTATTTTGTATCCTGGCGCTCAGCATTACCGGCGCAGAAATCCGATTCCCGGCTACCGTCAGGGTCCTTGGCAGTTACGATGCGGCGGTTCGGTTGCACAATGCCGTCGGAGTCGTCTTCATCTTCTCCTACGCCCTCTGGTTAGTCTATTATGCGTTCATTGCGCGGAACCTGATCCAACTCTATGTGCCGACAGCTGACGACATCAAGAAGGGCATGATCCAACAGACCTTCTACTATTGCTATCAATATTTCAAGGGCGAACCGAACCCATTCCAGGTATCGCCGAAACACAAATTCAATGCGCTCCAAAAAACGGCTTATGCGGCCATCATGCTCGTATTCACGCCTTTGGTGACACTCACAGGGGTGTTGCTTCTGGACGTGGTGCCGTTACGAACAATGGTGCTGGCGATTGGAGGAATGAGATTCTTAATCGAGGTTCATTGGATGCTGGCATGCGTATTCTGTGCCTTCCTTTTCACGCATGTCTACCTGGCCACCTTGGGCCACACCCCCTTTGCCTATTTCAGGCCCATGTTGAACGGCTGGGAGGATGTTATTGATGACCTTCCTCATGAGTCCTGCGGAAAATTTCTTTACTGATGACTTGCCGAATCCGCCTCTCTTCGATCATGCCAACAAGGCGACCGTCTTTATCTGCGCTGACAACGGGAAGGACTTCCGCTTCCACCTCCTTCATTTTCTCCAGGGCCTCAATAAGCCGAGCTTCGGGCACTGTCACGGCAGGGATGTTGGTCATGAGATCACACGCCAAAACTAGGTTCTCCAATCCCCCCGTCATAAACACCTGCTTAATCTCAAGAAAGGAAATAATGCCGATCGGATGTGACGCTTCGTCCACCACTGGATAGTAAAGGAATTCGCTTTCTGCGGCTGTCTGAAGCACCTGTTTCAGGGTGGTATCGCGCTTAAATACCGGTGGATTTGAATCCATGATTTCGCTGACGTGATAGGAAGCCAACAGATCCTCCTCGCTGACATCTTTTCCGACTTCCCCTGCCTTGATAACCGCAAATCGTACACTGGGGGGGCCAATGATCTGTACCAGGAAGGTGGTGGCAGTGATCACCAGAATAATGGATTGTGCGGTTTCATGGTGGAATCGGTGGCTCGCAAATATTGCCAAGCCGATGGCGACACCAGCCTGCGAGAAGAGGCAAAAACCGAGATATTTCTGAACTGCTGCCGGCAGACCTCCCCATTTTGAGCCGAAGTAGGCCCCCGTAAATTTTCCGCTTGTTCTCCCGACAACATATGCTACGGCAATTACGATCATCCATGCCTCCATGGCCTTAATTTGGAGGTGGGCACCTACCAACACAAAGAAGAGAACAAATATGGGCGGAGCGAATCGCGCCAACTGATCGAATGCTTCGCGACTCCTTTGGGGAGCGAAATTGACTACCATAACACCACTGCTCATGGCTGCCAGAATAAGATCGAGATCCAGATAATGGCACATTCCGACAATGGATAAAAGGCCTCCGATGCAAAGAGGAAGAATCATTTCGCGGTTGTAAAAAACACGTAAGAAGACAACATAAGCTGAGCCCACCAGTGCGCCTAAAATGATCGAGCCCAGGATATGGTAAAGTGGTTTGCCGAGTGCATTCATCAACGAAAAGACAGCGCCTCCCGACAAGAAATCGGCTGCCGAGGATGCAAAACCATACAGCAGTAGCGCGAGACCATCGTCAAGAGCAACGATGGCCATCACCGTGGTCGTGAGAATTCCCCGGGTCTTGTATTCCCAGAGCACGTCCACCGTGGCAGCCGGTGCGGTGGCTGAGGCGATCGCCCCTAAAAGAATGGCAAGGGACCAGTTCCCATGAGCCAGAACCCCGAAAATGGAGTCCCCCGCAAGTTTGCTCCAAGGGCAGGTAACTAGCCCCGTTAGGATTGTCACAAAAAGAGCAGCCGTGAGGCCCTCGCACAGAAGGACAATGATAAAGCCTTTTCCATGCTTCTGAAATACTTCCTTTTTCAGTTCGCCGCCGACACTGAATCCAATAATCGTCAGGGCAAAGAGGCTTATCGGCTCCAGCTGTTTTAGGTCCTCGGGAGTGATGTCATGAAACCAAACGCCGCCTACAAGAATAGCCAGAACCCCTATAATGATATAACCGACAACCTGGGGGACTCGCAGACGCGCGAAAATCCGCCCCCCGGTAGAGCCAAGGATGACTGCAATCCCAATTAGAAGAATAAACCGATACATGAGAAATGCCCTCTATCTCCAATAGGCGAATATTTTCGTGACATGCTAAGCCTCTAAATCTTCACAACCATCGATTCCATATTCGTTTTGTCCTAAATGAATAATCCTATTGGCTTTCAATAGGTTTGAAAATCCCCGCCATAATGATACCCAGAACAGACAATACAATACCCGTCCAGAAAGCAGGCCGATAGTCACCAACGATATCAAAGATTAATCCCGCGAAATAAGAACCGAGAGCAGCCGCAAATGCCTCGCCTATCGATAGCATCCCCATAATTAAACCTAACGACAGCAATCCAAAGGTTTCAGCGGTTATTGAAAACCTCAGTACGGCTTGGGCGCCCCAGCCAAACCCAAAAACCAAAGCAAACAGATAAAGTCCCCACAATTCACCAGTGATCAGTATCCATATAAGAGATACAGTTATTGCAGCATAACTGATCATGAAAGCAAGACGGTTGCCTATGGCATCAGCCACTCTACCCATTCCGATTCTGCCGATTATACTCGAAATCATTAAAACAGCAGTCACATTTGATGCGTCGAGTAGAGAGAATCCCTTATCCTGGACATGAGCAGCGGTATGAACTAAGAAGGTTGATCGACAAAACCCAAAAATAGCATAGAGCCCAGCGATTAACCAGAATGAACGAGTAAAAATGATCTTGCCGATAGATGGTTTGGCAACCGGCAATTTTTGTTGATCAGGTTTTAAACGCGAGTCGTGTAAATTCGCAACCCCATCAATGAATTGACCGACATCCTGAGGATCACGTTTCATGAGAAGGCCAGATATGATAAACCCGGTGAGTGCTATAAAGCCCAGCATCCAACAGGTCGTCCTCCAGCCGTATTTTATAATAAGCCAACCTGTGATTGGAACGAAGATCAGCCCGCCTATGCCTACTCCAGTTTGAACGATACCTATCATCAAACCCCGTCTTCGTGAGAACCACCTGGCCACAGTGGACATAATCGGTGCTGTTGCTACGCTCAAGCCAATAGATGCAATGATTCCGTAAATCACATAAAACTGCCACAGGGAAGTTATCTGTGACATCAACAAAAAAGAAATCCCAAAAAATGAACCGAAAAAAATTACAATGACTCTCGGACCAAACTTGTCAGAGAGCCAGCCGGTAATAATAGACAGAATAGCCATCATGAAAATACAAATGGAATAAGCAAAAACAGTATCCGCCCGATTCCACCCGAAATCCGCCATCATTGGTTTATAAAAGATACCAAAGGTACTACTTATACCAAATCCAATCATCCATATTGCGAATCCTGATGCGGCCACTACATAGCCATAGAAAAATCTCTTCTGCATTGGACGGGCCCGATGTCTTACTTGATTAGACAAAACTTTCCTTCCTGCATAATACAAGCTATCTCAAAAATAGTAGATTGCGCTCAAGAACAAGGCAAAAGCCGACGAAAAAGCTCAGCATACGTATACAGTATGTGAGCATTTTAAGAAGGCTTTTAACGCTGTTATTGAGTGTTAGATGCATTTTTGAGATGGCTTGTAGTTTAAAACGGGAAACAATAAAAAGTTTTCTTTAGAGAAATAAATTGTGTATCCACTGGTTGATTGTTAGAAGGGCAACCAACCGGCCCCAAAAAAGACAGGAAAGGACCGTAACATTGGGTTGTTGGCCTTGGGAACTAAAAAAATGTCAATCATGCTGTCCGCGTCGCCATTCTCTCGGTGAAATGTATTTATCACCCAGAACCCACCTACCGCACCTGTTTACTTTTACAGCTTCCTTTTTAGGGCTTCAAAAACCTTTGATTAGTTTGAGTAATTTTTAATTTTCAAAACGTACATTCGTTTTAGAAAGATTAACCAGCGCGACTGCCATTCGGTACTGATTTTTCGGGGACAGCGAGTACTGGAGTTATACCATCTGCATATCCTATATCAAACAACATGCCTTCTGACAGCTCACCCATCATTTTCCGTGGTGCAAGATTCACTACAAATAGGGCTTGCTTACCTTCTATTTCACCTGGATCTGTTCGTTCTTGCTTAATGCCTGCTAAGATGTTCCTTTTGTGATCACCAAATTCTACTATTAGCCTAACCAATTTATTAGAGTTTTTTATTTCTTCAACACGTTCAATAGTGCCAATTCGGATATCCACTTTCTCAAAGTCGTTGAATGATATAGTTGGTTTAATAGAAGCAACTTTCATATATTTCCTAAATTTCTGTTTTAGTGGTTTATGGTTTTTACCAAAAGTCCAAATATCACTGAACCTTTGATTGAGAATATCCAAACTTCGCTCAAAGTACAGATATCATAGTTGGTAATTGTTAAGTCAAGTAAATCTTATTTTTGATTATTGAAAACACATCTCCGTCCAATGATATTTTTTGTTGGGATACCGGCCGCAAACCCACAGGTCCCCATGTTCCTTAGATGGCCGATTTTATACCTAAAATCGAACGGTTAAGTCCGAAAATCGACCTTATTTTTGCCTCTTTTTCCAAATTATCAACGACTTACTGCGGTCCGGCCCCCCTTCCCCGTTTTCCCTCGGGAGATCCGGTCCAGATAGGTATAGGGGGAATTGCGCCAGGTACAATCGGATCTTATCTTCAAATTGTAAAAGAAGGAGGATTCTATGTACGAGCGCATCGACCTTCCGGCGGATAGCCCCATTGTGGGTCTGCGCATTCGGGAGGACATCAGCGATCCTGAAAACCGGGAGCTTGTGGACCTTATCCAGCAGCGCGCGCGGCGCCACGGCCCTGTCCGGCTGCTCGTGGTTTATGAAGCCGGCCTGGGCCTTATGGGCGCCGAAAGCCTCTACGACAACATGCGCTTTGCCAAGCAGATTAGCGAAAATCTCGCAAAAATGGCGGTAATCGGAAAGCACGACTGGGAGAGTACCTGGATCGGACTGTTCGGACTGTTCGGCGGCATCCAGACGGCCTACTATGACCGCAGCCAAATTGAGGCGGCCCTGGCCTGGTTGAACGAGTAACGAAATTGAGGAAACAAAATTGTGCCCATATTGTTCCCTTCAAGGTCAAATATTGACAAACAGTTCCAAACGAAACCAAAAATGTCTATATTCTTGTCGGACCAAATTAATTTATAATCGTAATGGTGTGGAAAAAGTTTTTAAAAAGTACTTCTAAATCCCATTAATATGAATTTTTGATCTCTTAGTCCCTTTCAAATGTATTTACTCTTCCTCTATCACAAAAATTCTTGCTGGGGCAGCTTCTGTGTTCATAATCTTAAGTGGACAAGCGAAAAATTTATCTACTCTTTTGCTGATCTTATCTAAATTTGTTAAGCCTTCTATAATAATAATGCCGGCTCCCAAAATAATTTTGTGAACAATAAAATCATCAGGCTTAAAGTCCTTTAAGCGGGCATTATATTCTTCGAAAAAATCAAATGCTATAGCCTTTGGCCTTTTATTAACCAGCCATTTTGCGCCATCAGGAGTTAAGTACGGAGATTTGTGCCAGTAAGAAAAATCTTCCGATTCGAATCGTTTTTTGCCCCAATCCGTTCTTAAAATAACGATGTCATTTCTTTTAATATCATTAGAATATATTTCTAAATCTTTTTCTGTTATTTCCTCATTTTCATTCTTTTCCGTAAAATCTAATACGACTGCTGTACCACTCACAGCCTCTAAAGGTACCTCACCGATAGTCGGCGAATTATCAATGACATGCAATGGCGAATCAACATGCGATGCCAAATGAGCACTGATTGACAACCAGCTAGCTTGCCAAAAACCAGGCTCTTTATGAACAGTTTCAATATTGGTTTTTCGTGGTTGTGATGGAGGCACCTGGCTATCCCCGTATATTGGAACACTTAAATCTATAATTTTCATTATAAACCTCCCTATTAGGATAAAAAATTATTTGTATACCATTTTAAAGGATAGACTCTCATTATCAATAGCTAAAATAAATTCTGTTAATAATTTTATCCCATACTCAATATCTTGAATGTGGCATGATTCAACAGGACTATGTGAATACCTCCTTGGAAAACAGATAGAGCCGCTTGCAATTCCAGGACCGGTTAGATGGACTTGTGAAGAATCCAGGTATGTACTTGTTAAAACATCTATTTGATATTTAATTTTATTTTTTTCTGCGACTTGAATTAATTTCTCTTTTATCTTTTTATTTGTAAACATCCCAAAGGTATTATCAGGCCACCAATCGAAAATTCTTATTACAGGGCCTTTGCCTAAATCGGTATCATCCTCTTGAATATCTTCTATATTCTTTACCGGTACGTTATCTAACGAAATCGTCAAATTTAGATCGTAATCATATGCAACAACAGCGGCGCCTTTTGCCCCTATTTCTTCTTGAACAGTGAACATGCCATACAAACTGATATTATTTAATTTGTTCTTAAGATTTCTCAGAGTCTGGATTAATACTGCACAGCCTATCCTGTTGTCTAATGCTTTCGCCATGACCACACCATTTTTATAAAAGTGCACCGGGGTTTTAAAGACTATGCCGCATCCTACTTCAATATTATAAGATTTTATTTCTTCTTTTGACCTGGCTCCTATATCTATTGACATCAATTTTTCATTAATTGGCGCGGTGAGCTCCTGTTTTGTAATCAAATGCCTACTTTTTGCTCCGATTAAACCTGGTATAATATCACCGTCCGTATTGATAATATCAACCATGCACCCTTGAAGATTTCTTGCATCAATCATACCTACAATACTAAAACCTATCGTACCATTAGCATTTAATTTAGTAACAATCATCCCAACTTCGTCTAAATGAGACAATACCCCTATCTTATAGTTTCCGCTTCCTATTTTGGAAATTAAATTACCAATGGAATCCTCAACCAAACTATCACTATAGTCTATTATTTTTTGAGCTACATAACTTTTTACTAATTCTTCATTCCCCGAAGGACCAGGAGTTTCTGATAATTCCTTTAAAAGATTTTTTAATTCTTCGTTCATTTTTTTCCTTTTTTAAAAATTGCTTATTCATTTCAAAAAATTCAAACTATTTGGATAGCAGATTATAGGTGATGTGAACTTTTGATATCGAACAACATCTGTAACAAATACAAGATGGTAACAAAATGTCAAGTTGAATTTTTCAAGAATCTTACCTGGATCTTTGTTGGAGAAATGAAGGGTACGTTGTTGACTCATTGGACTTGTTAACCGGCCCGGCTCATGATTTTTGAGACAACCGAAGTCGACACACTAGTCTGCCTGGCAACTTCGGCTAAAGTTCA
Source organism: Desulfobacterales bacterium (assembly GCA_037388985.1). Classification (GTDB taxonomy): domain Bacteria; phylum Desulfobacterota; class Desulfobacteria; order Desulfobacterales; family JAHEIW01; genus JAHEIW01. The sequence goes on from JARRJQ010000027.1 coordinate 14,509, forward strand.
TGGCTTGGGGCAGATTGGCACCCATGGTTTTTAACGGCAGAGTATAATGGTTATCTCTCTTCCTTTGATATGTCTGACATCCCTGACATCGTCTGTCATGGCGAACCGCGGAACGGATCATCCCGGAATATCTCCCACCCCGGAAAGAACGTATCGCGGGTGATAGGCAAAGTGCTTGATGTCTTCTTTGCTGGTGACCCCGCTGAGCACCAGCACGGTATCGATATCCGAATGGATACCGGCGATGATGTCCGTGTCCATCCGGTCACCGACAATGGCAGTGTCCTCTCGGTCGCAGCCCAGTAAATCTCTGCCGTGACGCATCATGATCGGGTTGGGCTTTCCAACAAAGTAGGCTTTCGTTCCGCTGGCCAACTCGATGGGGGCAATCAGCGCGCCGGTAGCAGGAGCGAAGTGCTGACCCAGCTTGTCCGTCAGGTCCGGATTGGTGCCAATGAGTTTGGCGCCGTTTCGGACGAGACGTACGGCGCGTTCGATCTTTTCATAGCTGTAAGAACGGCTCTCTCCCACCACCACGTAGTCCGGGTTGATTTCGTTCATGGAATAACCAGCCTCGTACAGTGCGTTGATCAGCCCCGCCTCGCCGATGACGTAAGCACTGCCGTTGGCACGCTGGGATGCCAGGAAGCTGGCTGTGGCCAGAGCGCTGGTGTAAAAATGGATCGCCTCCACTTGGATGCCGAGGCGGTCGAGTTTTTCCTTGAGCTCACGCGGGGACTTCTCGCTGCTGTTAGTCAGAAACAGAAATTTTTTGCTTTCCTTCTTGAGCCACTCCACAAAGGCCTGTGCCCCCGGCAGCAATTGATCCCCGTGGTAGATGACCCCGTCCATGTCGCAGATAAAGCCCCGCTTTTTCCTCAGAAGATCAAGATTCATAGCTAATGTCCTTTCAGCTCCTCAGGCTGCAAGTCCGGGTGCAATATCCGGATCGATACCAATTCTTGGTTGTGATTAATTGGAGCCATGAAATGAAGCAATATTTCCACATGAGAAAATTGTAATTCTCTATTCCGTCTATATCAAAGAGGGGTATTTACCATACCATAAAATTTCTTGATAATTGACAGGATCCGTAGCCCCTTCGGTGTTAAAAAATAGCAGTTTTGAATCTGGCCCAATATCAAGTACCTGTTTAATCTCTTCAAAAGCTGTGTGGTTGGCTAATAAATCTATTAAGCCAATTCCCACTGAACCTGATTCTCCGGCTTCAACTACTCTATCGCCGCTCACCGGGTTTGCTAAAATGCGGATACCGTTGGCTGCCACATAATTGTCACAGCTAATGTATCCGCAAGGAAAATCCCTCAGAATATCCCAGCCAATCAAGTTGGGTTCTCCGCAGGCAAGACCTGCCATTATGGTGTCCAAATCGCCTGTGACTGCATGGGGTTGGCCATCGCCAGCAACAGCAGAGGCAAAGATACAAGCAGCATTGTTTGGCTCCATGATTATGAATCGCGGCGGCCGATCGCGAAACTTGTTGGCCAGATATCCCACAACGGCTCCGGACATTGCACCGACACCGGCTTGTATAAACACATGGGTGGGTGCTGTGTTGAGTTCAGCCATCTGTTCTATGGCCTCCTTGCACATGGTCAAGTACCCTTGCATGATCCAAAGAGGGATCTTTTCATATCCTTCCCATGAGGTATCTTGAATCATGTGCCAACCATTTTTTTCGGCCATTCTGGATGCCAGCCGTACGGTATCGTCAAAGTTGAGGTCCGTTACTTCCACTGAAGCGCCATGTGAGCGAATGTTCTCAATACGGGACTTGACAGCGCCTTTAGGCACATAGATTACGGCCTTCAGGCCAAGCTGCTGCGCTGTCCAAGCAATACCACGGCCATGATTGCCCTCAGTAGCCGTTGTTAACGTTATGTGACCGATGCGTTGTCTAACTTCATCACTGATTAGCTGATTATAATTGGTATCTTCTATGCGTATGCCCATTTCCCGGCAAATAAGGCGCGCGACAGCATAACTGCCACCCAGCACTTTAAAGGCTTTGAGATTAAATCGGGTGGATTCGTCTTTGACATAAATTTCGCTGAGTCCCCATGCCCTTGCCAATCCCTTTAGAGATACTAATTCTGTCGGCATGTAGTTGGGAACCTGGCGATGGAATCGGTGCACCTGATCAGCGACACCTTCTGAAAAGGCCCGGGGAACGCTGCCCTGCTTTGGCACCTGGATAAAGGCCCGAAGATTATACTCGTGAATTTCAATAAGCATAGGGCACCCCTATTTATTTTCCTCATTTTAACCGGTATTTACCCAACAAGGCAATTGTAATTATCAATGACTCGCGCAAACAAATATCATCTGCCGGCTACCCAATAGCCGTGTTTTTGCCCCTAAAAAGGGCTCTCTAAGGCTGAAAAACGACTATTTTTGGCAAGCTTCACCATAGATTTCAATAACATAGCGCGGTTCGCCAAGAGATAGTACTCTCTCCCAAATAGCTTCCGCCCGCCCACCGGGAAGCTTTCTACCCGCATAGGATTCCCTTTAGATCTCTTTCCATACGGGAGTTCGCTTATCCAGGAAGGCGCTTATCCCTTCTCTTGCGTCTTCCGTAGAGCAAAGACGGGCAAGAGCTTCGTTCATATATTCGAAGGCCTTGTAATAATCCAGATCTGCTGCAGTATAGAAAGCCTTTTTAGCGAGCTGAAGCGCCACAGGACTCTTTTGAGCAAGGATGGCCGCCCAGTCACGAGTTTCTTTGTCCAGGTCGGCATCAGGCACAACTCTGTTGACCAGCCCCATGTTTAAGGCCTCCTGGGCCGTGATCAGATTTCCGAAAAACAATAATTCGAGGGCGCGCTTTCTCCCTATAGAGCGGGTGACCGGCACGACCGGCCCGATGCAGTTAAGGCCCACGTTAATGGCGGTCAGACCCAACCGTGCCTTTTCACCGGCGATGGCAAGATCGGCAGCCGCTACCAGACCCGCTCCATTTGCTGCAGCCACGCCATGCACCTGAGCAATGACGGGTTTGCTGATCCGGCTGATTGTAATCAACGGATTTTCCATACAAGCTATCCAATCGCGGTATTCCATTACGCTTTTGCCAGAAAAATCAGCCACATCGATACCGGCACAAAACGCCTTGCCATTTCCTTTGAGGATGATAACTCGTACGCGCTTTTCCGCATCGAGCTCATGAAGTGCCCTGCTGAGTTCTTTCGCAAGCGGGATGTTGAAAGTATTAAGATTCTTCGGACGATTAAGCATTACTACGGCAACAAAGTCATCGCCCATCTCCACCACAAGGTTTTCGTAACCCATACTATTATCCTTTCTTTTGTGTTTGGCACATTTGCCATATCCGCGGAGCCTTTAATTCCAAGAAAATCATTCAACGAACTCGTAACCTCTTTTGCGCACGATCATCTCACCCCTCTCTGCCGAAGATCCAATTGCGGTAATGCGCCGTCCAAAACGCTTGGCCAAATCCCTGAGTGAGCTTCTTAATTTCCGTTTAGATTGTCTCTAATATCCCATAATAATTTTGATAAATGGATTAGCATTCAAAACTATAAATGTGTGAAGCGCCCTCAAAGTTTCCCTAAATTCTTTTTTTCACTTTCTCCCAGGAACGAGTAATCAGAAAGCTTTCATCCATGTTGGCGACCATTGTCCGAAACTTTTTCATTGGCGCGGCAAAAGTTAGAGTATCTTTTTCCACAAAAGGACGGGCTGAAATGTCGAACATACCTATAACGCATCGCGGAGAATCCTTTTCTTTTTCCAAATAGGGATTCTGAACGATGGAAGAGCAGCCCGCGCCAAAAGGAGTGTACACCTTATTTTCAAGCTCATCAAAATTTGCCAGGGTAAATAAAGCCGATAGTACATCCGGCTTGGCGAAAAATATCACCACTTCAGGCTCATCGCCAGTCTCCAGTTGGTCCCAACGTTTAAAAACGATATTCCTGGCCGGGGCCTTAAATTCGGCCCAGCCTTTCAGCACTTGCTCTACTAATTCGGGGCTTTTTTTATACCGTTCTCCTTCCACCCGACCGGGAAGACCGGTAGACAGAAAATATTTGAAATCCGGGCTGGTTTCAAAGGGAAAGCCGAGGCATCGTTTTCCTCCGCCACAGCCGACCGTCTCCTTGTCCAGAGATAGCGAGATTCCTTTCCGCACCCGGCTTAATACCCCGATCACGCACTGGTGCCGTGAAGGAACCTTCACCTTTTCCGCCCGGCTTTCCTCGTCCGTGTAATAAAATGCAATAGGAAGCTCTGCCTGTCCAAAATACTTTTGCCACTTGGATACAAATTCTTCTTTTAATCCTGCTTTCATAAATTCTTTCTCCTCATTCTCGTATTCTTATCGGGCCAAGGTAATTTATTGAAAATTATCGATGTCACAAAAGAGAATTCTTGTTGAAATTTGATAAAGATAGGAATGGGCCGTAAATCATTTGAGGATAATAAAAATTACGACTTTAGGAATCCCAAAATCCTTATAACCGTGTTTTTGCCCCTGAAATGGGCTCTCTAAGGCTGAAAAACGACTACCCATGCAAGTTTCGCCTTAGATTTCAATAATATAGTTCGGTCCGCCAAGAGATAGAAAGTTAGCTTTTTACTTGGCCTTAAATCCTATTTTGAGCAACAGCCTGTCAAGGTTTGACACCTAATTTATCCTAATGCTAATAACACGATGGAACAAGATTTGTATATAGCTGGCTTACACCTGTATTCTAAACAAATATGACACGGTTTCCTTTGACCTGATAGGCTGAAGGTGTTATTTCGATCACAGTCTCAACGCTATAATAACGCCAGGATACGCTCCATTTCCAACCGGGTCTTTTGGGTGGGATAATGGTCTGGCGATACTCAGGCTCAATATGTTTTGCAGGCCGGGAATTCGGCTATTGAATCGGGGGTCGAAGGAAACTGGCTTTTATTTGCCGATATTGAGAAACATACGCATGCCTGGGAAAAAGCGAAAAATTCTTTTTAAAAGCACGTGGAAAAATATCGCATGAGAACAGCGGACAGAATCAGCGGCACATTCTGGTTGATCTTTGCACTGGTCACTATCGTAAAGGCATATGGCCTGGGCCTTGGGAGCCTGTTCCGACCCGGCCCTGGATTTCTCTTTTTCTGGGTAGGCATCTTGCTTGCCATAATGTCGCTGGCAATCATCATTAAGCCCACGGAAGTAAAACAGGAGGGGGAGCCCGGCAAACCCATTTTCGCGGACATTAATTTCAAAAAGATAATTCAGGTACTTATTGCCGTTTTTTTCTATGCGCTACTCCTTGAATCGTTAGGTTTTGTTGTGGTCACAAC
>JARRJQ010000028.1:0-16357 GCA_037388985.1 Desulfobacterales bacterium
ACTATTTGACAAGAACAGGAAGGTGAAGGAGACCGCCCGATGGCAGAAGACCAGCAGCAACCGACTGAATTAAAGATCGATAGAAGCAATCTTTACAGAGAAGAATCCTTTACAGACCTCAAAGTAGGAATTATCAAACGGATGACCCCGGTTAAGTCCGATGGATCGGTGGACAAAACCCGCAGGGCGCTTTTCGTCGCTCAGACGTCTTTGATGACTCCGGGAGGACCGCTTCCGATTCAGGCCGTAATTCAAGCCAAGGAACTGCAGCAGGCGATTAAAAAATTCCCCGATGCCATGAAAGCGGCCATGGAGCAACTGGCGGAGGAGGCCAAAAAATACAAGGAGCAAGAACAGAGCCGTATCGAAAAACCGCAATCGCGAATCATCGTACCCGGTCGGTAGCCAAAAAAATATTTCAGAGTAATCAAGATATCTAAACGTATCTTTCAGAAAGGCATCCCGATGCGAGGTGCCTTCTTTTTTTCGAATTTACCATTTTTAGGGTCACCGTTAAGATTTCGCCTGTACGGGTGATCTTTTCTAGTTTTTTACTAGAATCGATCTCTAAAATTAGTAAATCACCAATTGGGGTCGGCCGTTTGAGCCCGTTAGCCCGTTTGTCGGTTGGAAAAATAATATCAGACATTTTTCATAAACCGGCTTAAAGGCTTCATCCAGCTGCACTGGATGCACTTTTCAAATCGGTTCTAGTAACTCTCTAGTAAATATTCGGTTAGATCCTAATGTAGGGAGAAGGATGATGGCCTTTTTAAAAATATTCTCGGGCAAAACCCCTCGCGAGCACGAACACAGAGGCGATGAACTGGGTGCAGATGATCTTTTGGGTAAAGCCTTGATCGAATACCAGAAGGCGTTAGAGAAACTGGAAAAAACGGCAACGCCAAATGATCATTTCAAGATACGTCTTGAGGAAAAAATTTGCCATACAAAAAGAGCGCTGGCGAACAATCACAAACAAAATGCGGACGATATGCTGGAGGCCGGCTTTTATGACGATGCGCGGGAATTATATTACCTGGCTTTGGAGCTCGTTGAAGACCCGGAATTTAAGAGCAGCCTGGAAGAAAAAATTGCACAACTCGACTTCCGGTTGAACAAAGCTATTGAAGAAAATTTGCCGGACGATCTTTATGCGAAAGAAGAACCGGCCGAAGCCCCATATTTAGTTGAGGACGATGAATATTTCAGCGCGCTGTGCGGTACATTGCCCCAAGAGGTTCAAAAAGCCTATTACGGTTATGGCGTTAATTTTAAAAATGGTTACCTGGCATTGAATCGGGGCGATTTTGAACAGGCGGCTGATTTTTTGACCCGCGCCATGGAAGAAAACCCGTCTTCCGGCAGTTACATCCCGCTGGAACTGGCCACCGCCTACCTGAACATGGGAAACCATGCAGAAGCACAACAATTGCTGGAGACCTTGGTTAAAGATCAATCCCGGGCATTGCCCGCTTATCAACTGCTGTGTGAAATCTATTGGGAGAACAAAGCCTTTGACCAAGCTGAAGCCCTGCTTTCTTCCGTCCCCGAAGAGTTGGCGGAATCCGTGGCGGTTTATCTTTTAAGGGGCGAAACACTTTTCCGGGCCGGCAACTTCAGCGCCGCAAAGGAATTTTACCGAAATTTTTTAAATTCCTATGGTTTCAACGAAGACATCGTTCGGTCGCTGGCTAAAACCCATGAGGCCTTGAAAGAGCTGGCCAATGCTCGCAATCTGTACCGCGAGATCATGGACCAATGTTACAGCTGCCAGACACGCATTGACCCGTTTATCAAGCAGCGTTATGCGGATCTTTGCTTTGATTCCGGGATGCTGAATACCGATGTTCTGGAGCTTTATCTTTCTCTGGCCCGGGAATTGCCGGAGGGCGCCGCTGATTTTTATGAAAAGGTCAGCCGTATCTATGCTGCCCAGGAAAATGATCATGAGGCCAGGAGATTCCGGGCGATTGCCGAAAAACTGTCATCAAAATAGCCGGAATTTTTGCTCAAAATAAGTTTGGCGCTGAAAGAAGAGAAAAATTATGCCTTTTAAACCGGGTTTTAAGCATCCGTCGGCTGAGCCGACTTCTGCCCTCTGGTTTATTTTTAACAGAGGTAAGTTGCTGATCAAGGCCGCTGACCAGCTGCGCATTATTCCTCAGACATCCGATCTTGGCCGATACAAAACGGCACTTGTGCGCAAACAATATCTCGGCGACCTAGATGGCCGCCTCTGCTTCGCTGCCGAACTATCCGCTGGAAATCCGCAGGAGGACCAGCTGAAATTTCAAGAACTGCGGTCGCTGTTTGGCGTGATCGAAGAGAACTTAATCTGGATCGCCGGCCGCGCCAACCAGCTGGTTTACTGGAATCAAACGCATCAATATTGTGGAGGCTGCGGGCGGCCCACCGAGGATAAGACCGACGAGCGGGCCAAAATCTGTCCGCAATGCAAGCTGGTCAATTACCCCCGCCTCTCACCGGCTGTGATCGTCGCCGTATTAAAAAATAACCGGATCCTGCTGGGACGCAATAAACGATTTAAATTGCCATTTTACAGCGTTTTGGCCGGCTTTGTAGAACCCGGCGAAACCCTGGAAGAGTGCGTCAGAAGGGAAATTCGCGAGGAAGTCGGGTTGACGGTAAAAAACATTCGGTATTTCGGCAGCCAACCCTGGCCGTTTCCAAATTCATTGATGATTGCTTTTGTTGCTGATTATGCCGATGGTGAAATCCGCACGGATGGGTCGGAAATCCTCGATGCCGCCTGGTTTTCAAAAGACAGGCTTCCGCAAATTCCTCCTAAAATCAGCATTGCCCGGCAGTTAATCGATTGGTTCGTCCAGACCCACTAGAAGTGGTTTCAAAGCCCCATCTAATGTCCGATAGCCGCGTTGTCCCACGGATTGAAATACTCACGTACTGCCGTGTACGCTCCGTTTTCAATCCGCGGGACGCCTTGCTCTCGAACATGATATGAGGCTTTGAAACCACTTCTAAAACTTCATATTTTGCCATAGGGCAAAATCTGAAGTTATATAATTCTAAAGTGAAATGAAATTTATTTGTTTACCCCCCTACCGCCTATAGACGAATACTCAATTTGCAGAGATAGTTTCTAAGTCCTCAGCACTCAGTCCTCAGTCCTTATTATTTATTGCTCAGCCCTCAGCTTGGCGCGGCGTAGCTCGGCAGAGCGAAGACGGGTCCTCAGTCCTTATTATTTATTCCTCAGCACTCAGTCCTATTTATTAATTTATTGCTTGCCTCGGCGCCCAGCCTGAATTATTCATTTATCAGGAAACGATCCGGGAGGACCTATGTGATGTGTGGCCGATTTGTGGGATACCGCAAGCTCGAGGAACTCGAAGAATTCTTTCCCATTGACCGATCCAATTGTGAAGTTGCGGCCAACTATAATGTCGCGCCTTCCCAGCAGGTTCTGGCAATTTTCAATCATCAGGGGGAAAACTGGCTGGAAAAATTCCACTGGGGACTGGTGCCTTTCTGGGCAAAAGATCCGGACATTGGAAACCGCATGATCAATGCCCGCAGCGAAACCGTCGCTGAAAAGCCTGCCTTTAAAAATGCCTTTAAAAAGCGCCGCTGCCTCATTGTTGCCGATGGGTTTTATGAATGGAAAGGACCCAGAGGTCAAAAGCAGCCCATGTTCATCACGGTGCCGGATAAAAAGCCTCTGGCATTTGCCGGCCTGTGGGAGACATGGAACAGACAGGATCAGCAAAACGATACCTACCGGTCATGTACCATTATCACCGTGGCAGCCTGTGAAGCCTTGCGGGACATCCATCATCGCATGCCCGCCATCCTCAAACCCGAACTGTATGAGCTGTGGCTCGATCCGCAAAATGAGGATGTGGAGAGGCTCAAAGATATTCTGGAAAAGGGATTGATTAAGGATCTGGTGAGCTATCCGGTATCGAAACAGGTCAACTCGACCCGCAAAAACGATCCGTCCTGTATTCAACCGGTCAAATAACAGGTGCATAGCGCATGGGGCATAGAGCAAAGCGTTTTGATTAAAATTAAGGGAATTCCGTTTTTGCCGCTCTGTGCTTTGCCCTTTGCGCTATGCGATAGTTGAACATCTTAATATGATATGAAATCCCGCCGTTATTTAAACGGGATGGGATGCCCTGACTCCAACAATATAAAAGGGCAGTGTACCCACTGCCCTTTTGGGAGGAGAATAATACTGCTTGAAGGTTAGCTCCCGTCAAGCCTGCCGCAAGATAGGTTCAGGAACGATTGTCCGCAACAAAAATCTCAGCAGTCAAACCCGGCTTCGTTTCTTTGCGCCTGAACCTGAATACAAAATTCAAAAAACGCTCTAACCTTTTTTCACCCACCAGGCGAATAATCAAAAAAAGCGCAGCCGCAACGGTTCCCAAAAGGGCCACCGCTGCACAGCTTTTAACGGTCACGGATTTATCACCGAACCATATGGCCTTTATCAAAAAAATCAGCCCCTTTTTAGTTTACCTTTTGAAACATTTTCACTGGCAAGAGAATCTCGGAATTTTTAATCCGATAATTACCCCCCAAGGTGAAAGGATGCAAAAATCGTGCACACAGCAGGTTGTATCTTCTGGGAATTAGATCTCTTTCGATTTCAATCGTTTAAGCCAACTGTGTGAAATTACACAATATATCAATATGTATCCTCTTACCCAAATTTTATGAAAATCCTTTCCCAGTTTAGAGCGTCGATAAACAAAAACAAAAGCAAGTGGCGTCCGGTAGACAGTCTGTTTTAAGGCCTTAGGCCGTCTTCTTTACCGACTCACTGAGATTAGGGCCTCTCTTCAAAATGCATCTAGGGCCCAATTGTCCGCTGCAGGCGGATTGTGAGCCTCCTTATAATGCTTACATCACATACTCTTAAATCCGAAACCTGAGATGGATGCCATAAAATCCGATAATTTACCTACCGGTAGGTAATTTCCTTGACAGGCCTTCAGTTTTAAAGTAAACAGGGCCTTCATCATTAAGCTTTATTTGCGGGTGGGAGATGAAAAATAAAACGGAAACCGGTGTGGTGCCGCCCAATGCCCGGGAAAGGTTACTGGAAACAGCCATTCACATGTTCGCCGAAAAGGGTTATGCCGGCACCTCCGTGCGCGAAATTGTGGAGCAGGCCGGCGTGAGCAAACCGGTACTCTACTATTATTTTAAAAGCAAAGAGGGGTTGTTTCTGGCGATTTTGGACCAGGCCGAAGTTTTACAGAAGCAATTGCTCTCGGAGGTTTTAAAATCGGAAGGCGGCGTCTTGAACCGGCTGCTCATTCTTTATCGCCGGATCTATGCCGGGGTCTCTGAGCGCCGCAGCCTTTATAAAATGATTCATGGCCTTATATTCGGCCCCCCTCAGGGGGCACCGGCTTTCGACTTCACCCGCTATCATCGCCATATGATCGATGCCATCGGCAAAATTTATAGCAGAGGATTGGCCGGCGGAGAGGTCAGAGAAACCGCCGCAGATGAGTTTGCCTATCTGGTTTTGAGTTTAATCGATTTTTGCCTGCACGTGGATCAGATTCAACCACAATTATCAGACCCCCGGCGCCCGGAACGTCTGCTGCGTCTGGCCTTTGAGGGAATCAAAAAAGGGGCGAAAAATTAAATGCAATCAAAACGCTTTATTTTATTTTTGGCTGTCCTGCTTTGGGCCGTTTTTCTGGCAACAGGTTGCAAAGACCAGGAAGGTCTGGCTACCACCAAAAACCATTCAACTCAGGGCCCGTCGATATCGGTTTCGATTATCGAAGTTAAACCGGCTCCCATGCGGGATGTCATCCTTTTGCCGGGCACAACCGAAGCCTGGCAGGATGTTCAGGTGGCCGCCGATACTTCCGGACGCATCGAGTGGATCGGTCCGCGCGAGGGTGAAAGAGTGAACAAAGGCGATCTGCTGGTCAAGATCGACGTCTCGGCGCTCAAGGCCGCTTTGGATCATGCCGAGGCTCAGTTCAAATTAGCCGATGATCTATACCAGCGCCGCCGGCGACTGTTTGAACGCAAAATCATCGCCAAAGAAGAGCTCGACCAAAGCGAAACCCAGCGCACCCTGGCCGTCACCGATTATGAGCAGATCAAAGTCAGATACGATCAAGGTTTTCCAAAATCACCGATAAGCGGGATCATCAACCATCTGTACGTCGATCCCGGAGAGTTTATCGACACCGGCAAACCGCTGGCTGACATCGTTAACATTGACCGGATTAAAATCAATGTCCGGGTGCCGGAACTCGATATTCGCTTTGTGCGCAAAGGACAGAAGACACCGGTCAGAATTGATGCCTTTTCGGAAAGGGAGCTAATCGGCATCGTCGATTTTGTGGCGTTTAAAGCCGATCCGGCCACCAAGACGTTTCTGGTGCGCACCGTGATCGATAATCCTTCCCGTGATATCCGGCCGGGGATGATCGGGCGGGTGGCTTTTGTCCGCCAGATCAGACCCGATGCGTTGCCAGCACCGCATTTTGCCCTGGTGGACAAGGGCGGGGAGCGTCTGGTTTTCATTGAAGAAGACGGCGTGGCGCACTCCCGCACCGTTTCCATCGGGGTGATTGAAGGCGATCGTGTGCAAATTACCAGCGGCTTGAGCCCCGGCGACCACCTGATTGTCAAGGGACAGACCGAAGTCGAAGACGGGATGAAGGTCAACGTGAAATGATCATCAATCAATATGCGCTTAAGCGGCAGGTAACCGTCCTGGCGCTGCTGGTTTTAATCGTGGTTGCCGGGGTGTACTGCTATGTCACGTTGCCACGCGAATCATTTCCGGATATCACCATTCCCTATGTGTTTGTCACCACCACCTATGAAGGGGTGGCGCCTGAAGACATGGAGGAGCTGATCACCATTCCTATTGAACGCAAGCTCAAAGGAATTGACGATGTGGAAGAGATCCGCTCGACATCGGCCGAAGGCCTGTCCACGGTAGCCATCAAGTTCCTGCCGAAAGTCGACATCGACGATGCCCTGCAGAAAGTCAGAGAAAAAGTGGATCAGGCCAAAAATGATTTGCCGGCCGAGCTGGAAAATGATCCGGTCATCAAGGAGGTAAATTTTTCAGACCTGCCCGTCATTCGGGTAGTTCTTTCGGGGCCGCTAAGCTTGCGACGACTGCAGAATCTGGCCGAAGATATTCAGGACCGGCTCGAATCCATCCCTGGAGTTCTGGAGGCCCGCCTGACCGGCGGCCTGGAGCGGGAAATCCATGTGGAATTCGATCTGGACCGGGTGGGCGCCTATAACGTGCCTTTTTCCAGCATCGTCGGATCGGTGACCAACAGCAATGTGAACATGCCCAGCGGCAGCATGGATATCGGTGAGGGCAAATACCTGGTGCGGGTTCCGGAAGATTTCCAGCATCCCTCCGAAATCTTTTCGATCGTCGCCTTTGTCCGTGACGGCAAACCGGTTTACCTGCGGGATGTGGCCACCATCAAAGACGCTTTCAAAGATCCGTTGACCCGCAGTCGCATCAACCAGGAAAAAAGCGTCACCATTGCGGTGCTCAAACGCAGTGGCGAAAACATCGTGCGGGTCACCGATGAAGTCAAGCGCGTGATCAAAGAAATGCGGCAGGAACTGCCGCAATCTTTAAAAATCGATCTGACCGCCGATCAATCCAATGATGTGCGCCTGATGGTTTCGGACCTGGAAAACAACATTATTTCCGGACTCATTCTGGTACTGGCGGTTATTTTTGTGTTTATCGGCGGCCAATCGGCTGTTTTCGTCGCCCTGGCCATCCCCTATTCCATGTTCATCACGTTTACGCTGCTGGCCGGGTTCAATATCACCTTAAATATGGTGGTGCTTTTTTCTTTAATTCTGTCCCTGGGCATGCTGGTGGACAACGGCATCGTCATCGTCGAAAATATTTATCGCCACATGCAGCAGGGCGCAAGCCGTCAGGAAGCGGCTGCTGTAGGAACCGACCAGGTCGCTTGGCCGGTGATCACCTCAACTTTGACCACGCTGGGCGCCTTCGTGCCGATGCTGTTTTGGCCGGGTGTCATGGGCGAGTTCATGAGGTTTTTGCCCGAAACGCTGATAATGGCATTAACCGCCTCGCTGTTTGTCGCGCTGGTGATTAATCCGGTTCTGTCGGCCCGCTATCAGAAACTAAAGAACACTCAGTCAATCCGCAATCCGAAAGACAAAGAATCGCTGGTTAAGCGGTTTTACTTGATGATCCTTAAATGGTCTCTTGGGCACCGGCTGGTGGTGATTGCATCGGCGGTTATCCTGCTGGTCGGCGCCGTTTTAGGTTACGTCTTTTTCGGCAAAGGGGTGGAGTTTTTCCCGGAAACCGAACCCCGGCGCGCCTATGTCAATATCAAGGCGCCCGAAGGCACCAATCTGGATACATCGGATAAACTGGTCGCCGAGATCGAAAAAATTGTCGCTCCATATAAAGACATTCGCTATGTCATTTCCAACATCGGTGCGGTGGGCGGAGATCCTTTTTCCCAGGGGGGTACCGGAACCCATATCAGCCGGGTGGTGCTGGACTTTAAGGATTTTCACGACCGCTCCCGGCCCTCATCGGAAATCATCAAAGAGGTGCGCCAAAAAATTTCAAATACCGTTTATGGTGCGGATGTTCAGGTTGAAAAGGAAGAGGAAGGCCCGCCGACCGGCCCGCCGATCAATATTGAAATTTCCGGCGAAGACATCATGGTGCTGGGCGAGCTGGCCGCCCGCGTGCGTAGAGTGATCAAGGATATCCCGGGGCTGGTGGATTTGAAAGATAATTTTGTCCGGGGCAAACCGGAAATTGCCGTGCAGGTCGACAAGGAAAAAGCAGCCCTGATGGGGCTCGATACCTATACCATCGCCTATACGGTAAAATCGGCAATCAACGGGGTAAAAGCCGGGGTATATCGCGAGGGCAAAGATGAATACGACATTATCGCACGCCTGCCCGAAAACGATCGCAACTCTATAGAGAGCCTTAAGCGCATCACGGTATCCGGACCCCAGGGTGAACCGATCCCCTTAACCAGTTTGGCTACGGTATCCTTGGGCAGCGGCATCGGCGCCATCATGCGGCTGGATCAAAAACGCGTGGTGACCGTTTCAGGCGACGCGTCGGGCCGCCTGGCCAATGATGTAATCAAAGAGATCAACGCTCGCCTGTCGCAACAGATGAATTGGCCCAAAGGATATCGCTACCGGTTTACCGGGGAGCAGCAGGAGCAGGCTAAAGCCCAGGCATTTTTGAGCAAAGCCTTTTTCGCCTGCATTGCGATCATTTTGTTGATTCTTTTCACCGAGTTCAACTCGTTTGTTACCCCGTTGATCATTATGGCATCGGTGCTGTTTTCACTCATCGGTGTATTCATCGGCCTGCTGGTCACCGGCACCGCCTTTGGCATTATCATGACCGGAATCGGCGTAATCAGCCTGGCCGGGGTGGTGGTCAACAACGCCATTGTTTTGATCGACTATATCAACCAGCTGATGGCCAGAGGTTTGGAATCAACAGAAGCGCTGCTGCGCGCCGGATTGGTTCGCTTTCGCCCGGTAATGTTAACGGCCATTACAACCATTTTAGGTTTGCTGCCCATGGCCACCGGGGTGAGCTTTGATTTTCGCAAAATGACCCTGGATATCGGCGGAGAATCTTCCCAGTGGTGGGGGCCCATGGCGGTTGCCGTAATTTTCGGACTCGGATTTGCCACCCTGCTGACGCTGATCCTCGTACCGGTAATGTGCTCTGTGGCCCACAGCTGGCGCAGGCGATAAATTATAGGTTTCAGGTGTCAGGTATTTCTTAGGAAGCAACCAGAAGGTTTCAGGTGTCAGGTGTCAGGGTTTCAGCGCTGACAATGCTGACACCTGAACACTGAAACCTCATTAGCCTGACACCTGAAACCATACCGCCGGCGGTATACAAATACAATTTGACCGACTGTCCTCGATGCGGTATAAGAGCACCTGGCCAGGCGCGCTTTTTACGAACCCGCATTTAACGAAACGGCACGCATGGGAAAAGAGTAAAAAATGAACAGAAAAACCGTATGGCTGCCGGTTGTCATCGGGCTTGTGCTTGTGGCTCTTTACGGAATCTGGCATTATAGCCCGCTGAAACTGCTCACCTCATCGAAAAACCACTCGCGCCAACCGCAGGTGGCCGCCTTTGGGGCCGAAAAACTGCCTGTTATTATTAAAAAAAGGATCCCTCCTCGTTCAGATGTCGATGTGCAGCAATCCGATGTCCCTCGACCGCTGATTGTCTTAAAAGAGGTGCTTGACCAAAAGGCAACCCAATCCGTCGAGCAAAATGAAATGGCCGAAAATAGTGCGATTGAAAAAGACAAAACCCTGGTGCTTCAGCCTGATGGCCATTTGACGGCAAAAAAAGGTGCCCCGACGGACACTGCTTCCAACAGCGTTGAGCCGCGGGCAGAATCCAATTCCGCGCAGCCGCAATCACATCTTCCTTATTCCATCATGCTGTCCAGCTGCCGTCTGCCGCAAAGCGCCCGCAAAATTGTCGCCGACCAGAAAAAGGCGGGCTTGGCTCCCTATGTGGTCAAAGTCAAATATGGGAATGGGGATGTGTGGTTGCGCGTGCTTGCCGGCCATTATCCGACTCGCAATGAAGCCCTCGCCATCAAAAAAATCCATCATCTTTCAGATGCCATCGTCAAGAAAACACCGTATGCCAACCTGGTGGGTTCATTTTCAACGGAAGCTGAAGTCAAAGACTCCGTGAAACGGCTCAAGGACTCGGGATACTCACCCTATGTGATTAAAAGAGCCGAAAACACCTTTCAGGTGGTCGTGGGTGCTTTTATTACCCGAGAAGGCGCTGAAAAACAAATGCTGGAATTGCAATCCAAAGGCATACCCAATGAAATAATAGAGCGTTAAATGCTTTGCGACAATGCCCGATGGCAGCAATGCTCACAGTCTTATGCAAACTTCCCCAGACCGGCCGCCACGGAACCCGCAATTGGAAGTTTGGTGGTTTTCAAAATTTCAAGCACCATCTCGTTTGAACAGCACAAGACGATTTGCCCTCCCTGACCGCAAACTTTTTTGGCCGTCTGTAAAATCAATCTCAGTCCGGCACTGCTGATGTACATAAGCTCGCATAAATCAAACAGCAGCCGCATATTTTGTCGTCCGACGATTTCACAAATGGTTTTATCCGCCCGCGGGACCGTCTCCGCATCCAGCCGGCCTTTAATGGTTACCTGAATGACGCCGTTTTCATTTTCATGGATAATTTCCATTGATTGGCCTCCCATTCAGTATAGTGCCTTTATAAGTGGTGAGAGCTGTCGGTCATCGAAAAGCAGAAGGGGAAATGCGGAATAGCTTTAGCAGAGAAATTTCGCATCAAAACCTATGAATATTTGATTTTATTATTGCGAAAAAAATCTGTCTGTCAAGAAAAATGCAATAAAGCTGAAATTTGCTTGATTTCGGCTAAAAAAGTGTTAAGATTTATTTAATCAATAAAGTCCCGTCCGTATCCGGCGGGACGGTTTCGTTCTGAAGGAGCAGTTCATTTGTTAAGTGGCATCCTCCAGTTTGAGACGTTGAGAATTCTGAAGAAAGGAGCATGCCACCATGAACAATGGAACGGTGAAGTGGTTTAATGACCGAAAAGGCTTCGGCTTCATTGAGCAGGAAGATGGACCGGATGTGTTTGTTCACCATTCGGCAATCAACGCAAGCGGGTTTCGAACCCTCAATGAAGGCGATCGGGTCACCTTCGACATTGAGCAGGGACCAAAAGGTCCGGCTGCTGTAAATGTCAGTGTAGTTTAATTTTCGGCTTCAGTAACAAAAGGGCATTCCTGCCGCAGGCGGGGGATGCCCTTTTATTTTGCCTGATCTTTTTGCCATTCAGGTCAGGTCTTTATCTTCCGCTAAAAAACCAGGCCGGCATGGCAGGCACCTAAGCTGGACAGGAGGACACATGGTGTCGGATATGTTAATCAAACTATACGAAATTGCAGACGATTGGCATTTCTTAAGCGAGCAAAAAAAGCGTGAGATTGACATTCGCAAGCCCATCGGGGTTGAAACTCACGCCATCTTGAACTGGGTGAGCACTCATTTTGGCGGCGGCTGGGCAAGTGAAACCGAAGCGGCCATTTCCAATAGTCCCCGGACTTGCTTTATCGCGATTAGGTACGGCCCTAATGACCGCATGTCTACTGGATATGAAACTCAAAGGCTATGGCTACGCCATTGTCGGTGCAGTCGAAAATTCCGAATACTATAAAAAAGCCGTGGGTGCCCTGGAAATTCCGGATTCTGCCCCCGGCATCTACAAAAACCGGGTTAAAGGTGCTCAGCGAACCGTCTAAAAAAATGGCTCTCGAGCACCCGGCCTCCATTTTCCCTCAAGTTTTCTCTTTCGGCACCGATATCAATGACAATATCAGCCGCCTGCCTGCGATTCCAGATACGGCAGAAGGTATCGATGCGCCAGCAAATCAGAGTTGATCATCCCCAAAACCTTACCGTCTTCAACCACCGGCATCGCCGAAATCTGGTTCTGTTCCAGCTCACGCACGATATCTAAAATACTGTCCGCCGGGGATGCATAAACAACGTCGCGAGTCATAATTTTTTCAAGGCTCAGTTCTTCAGAAACACCTTTGGACACCGCATGGGTGACGTCCCACGAAGTGACGACACCGGCCAGTTTTCCCTGCGGCGACAGCACTGAAATAATGTTGTTAAAGCCGTCGGTGATCAGCGCCGCTGCGGCCTGAACGCTGCTGTTGATATCGATGGTTTTCATCGGAATCATGATGTCTTTGGCGGTTCGCGCCCTTTCTTTGGCAGTCAGGCGCTGGACACTGATGCACTCAGCCCCCCCGCAGGGCAGCAGGTCCGCATCGGCGGCCAGCAGGTCCACCAATTCGATCATATTGTGCCGGATGGCTTTTTCGCGATCGATCTCCCCGGCTTCCAGTCGTTTTTCGGACAGGGCGGCAAATTCTCCGGCATGCGCTTTCAACCAGCCCTCGACTGCTTTACGCTTGCCCAGCATCTTTGAGGGAATCTGAAGATGTTCGGGGGTTTTGATCCGGTATTCCTGGGCGGCAAAAATCACCCCGCCGGAGTTGACCAGATAATCGTTGGCGATCATCACCCCCTTTTGGCGGAAAACGATCTGTTCCATTCGTTTGCGGGCGGCTTTCTCGTTTGGGTCCGACGAATAGGTGTTGGCCCCCTCGATAATCACCGACCAATCCCCCATGCTGTTTACCTTCATCGATGCCTTTTCCGACGCCAGAACACCCAGATATTTAAATACCGCTGCGGCCGGTATCAAGCAGAAAGCGGATTCCCTCAACAGGTTATTGGCTTCGGTGGAAAATTTGGTGGAACATGCATAGCCCTGCGGGGCAATCTGGTCTGTATAATAGCGATGGGTGACCACCCGATGCGTTTTCCAAAGATTAAAAAGCGCTTCTACGGGAAGACCGGATTCATCGTAGAGATAGCCCTCCAGATCGCTGATGCCGATCGTTTTGGCTTGCGGGAGTCTTTGCTTTAAAATGCGCGCGGCATGCGCACCCACTGCTCCAAAGCCCTGAATCAGGACCGTCAGATTTTCAGCAGCCGGAATCTCCAGATTGGAAAACTGGGGCAAAACGCGCAAACGCGGCATGATCTCCAGCAGGGTCAGCAAAGCCCCGACCACGCCGCCTGCCGCGGCACCGAGTTCATCGATTCGGTTGCCGCCCATCTCATAGGGTTTGGACACCGCACTGTCCAGGCCGTTTACAATGGCAATCGTCTTCATATCCTGATCATTGGTTCCCACATCGGGTCCGGGTACATACAGCTCCCGGTAGCGGCGGATCAGGCGCGCAAAGCCGGCTACCAGAGCTCGGTGCGTCTGGGGGGCCATCTCACGCTCGGCGACAATTCCCGACTTGCCGCCCCCATAGGGCAGGTGAGCCGCTGCGTTTTTCAAAGTCATCCCGCGCGCCAGGTTGTGAATATCAAGAGGGGTGATATCGGGCAGCTTGCGAATGCCGCCCATAGAGGGGCTGCCCATGGAAAGGTTGTCAACGACCAGATAGCCGCCGATTTCCAGATCGGATGCCTCGTCCCAGATACAGGCGACCAGCCTGGGACCCAGCTTGTCCACCGTAATTCCGAGCCGCGCCAAAAGAAGTTCGTCCGTCGGTCCGAATTCCAGAAAACACATTCGGTCCTCACGGATGAGGCGGTTTTCAATGGCGGCTTGCGGGAGATGATCTCGCAAATAGTGTTCCATTTTCTTCGGAATCATTTGAACCCCCTTCTGTCCATGAAAAGCGATTCAACTTCCCGGAGCTTACGATGGTTTGACGGCACCACTGTCTGAAGCTGCTACCCGCCATCATTTTCCATCGGGCTTAGTCTGATGAAGTTGCCTTTCAATGCTGTTCAGCCGCTTTTTTAAATTGGATAGCTCTGTACTTGCGCTTTGCTCACGCTTTCTGCGGTCGATCGCCTCGCAAAATGCCCGAATATTGGCATTGATTGTGCTGATCAGCAGCTTGTCTTCGGAACTGTAAATTTTGGCCAGCATTTCAACGGCAGCACCAAAGCCGGCGATGTCTTCATCAGACCGGGACTCATCGATGGATCGGGGTTGCCAGCTGACCTGAAGTTTATAGGCGGATGCCGAATTGGCCACTGTGCCTTTTGATGGTGATCCCTCGGTGGAATATTCCATGCGGTTTTTAGGCCCATAGCCAAAACGCAGCCAGTCCATGGAGCACCCGCTGAGCTCCGCCACCTTATGAATCCATCCCGGAGGCACATCATCTCTTTTTCGGGCAGCACCAATATTTTGCCTCGATATGCCTAAATGATTTGCCAGCTGACCGTCCGATTTAACCTTCAAAGCCTCCTTAAGCCGGTCAATAATTTCTTCGGATTCGCTCAATGAAACATTTAACTTATTATGATTATTTATTTTATCATTTATTTCCATGCCTGGACCCCCGGCGCTTTCCGCAAAAAGCGGGATCAGTGAATCGCAAATTCTTTTTGCTTTAGATGCAAAAAATAGTTGACAAACTGAAATTAATCGTTTACGAATGGATCCGAAAAAAACACAACGGCAATCTTAAGAACCATCAAATAAAGGTCATTCGAATCGATTCGACAGCTTATGATTAACAAAATTTTGCCGGTTTAGCAAGTTTTTATTGACGTTTAATCGACCCGTTTTTCAACCGCCCCGCGCTCGGTAGCGCGGGAAAAACACTAACCATTCAACCAAAAGGAGGAGCAAATGTTAAATTACAGTAAAATTGTTGTTGCGGTGCTGGCAGCGGTTTTCATTGGTATGATCACCGTCATGGGTGCAAATGCCGGTGATGCCGGGCCGATTAACATTAACACGGCTTCGGCCGGAGAATTGACCCAATTAAAAGGCATCGGAGCAAATCAGGCTGCCAGAATCATCGAGTTTCGCGAAAAAAACGGCCCTTTTCAAAAACCGGAAGATCTGATGCGGGTTCCCCGGATCGGTCCGAAAACATTTGAAAAAAACAAAGATTTGATCCTGGTCGAAGTGCCGAAGAAGCCGGCGTCTAAAAACCAAATGCCCAAAAAATAGATCGGGCGGTCAGCCGCCTGGATTCCAGGCGGCTGACATTTTCACCTGAAGCAACTCGTTTCAGCCCGGCTGAAAAGGAGGAAGCATAATGAATGAAAAGATAAAAAGTTATAAAGATTTGAGGGTATTTCAAAATGCGATGAATGCCGCCATGAAAGTTTTTCAGTTAACCGAAACATTCCCGGCTGAAGAGAACCATTGCCTGACCGATCAGTTGCGGCGCTCTTCCAGATCCGTTTGTTCCGGCATCACCAAAGCATGGCGCAAGCGGCGCTATAAAACACCTTTTATCGCCAGGTTAAATGATTCTGAGGGTGAAGCCTGCGAAACACAGGTGTGGCTTGAATTTGCCAGACAATGCCAGTATCTGGATGATGACCTGTGCAATGAGCTGGATTCGGCCTACGATCAAATAATGGGCCAGCTGGTGAAAATGATGAATCAAGCCGACAAGTGGCTGATAAAAAAGCCGGCAGAAGCGAGCAGCTAGTGTGCTGCTCTTCAGCCGCCAGCCGCTTGTCCCTCGCTGGAAAAAAAGCTTGTCTGCCGAATGTTACTTGAGCGTGTCGAAGATGGAAAAAATATTCGACACGCTTTTTTATCGAATTAGATGCATCTTTAAGATCGGTTCTTGATTTTGCGGTAGTAAGAATCAGATAGATATATAGCGGCCAGAGGGTTATGACCGGTTACCCGGTCTTTGACCGCCAAAACCGTCGT
>JARRJQ010000029.1:0-11836 GCA_037388985.1 Desulfobacterales bacterium
AAAAAAACCACAAGATGTGGTTTTCCATTAAATTTACCTAAATCTTACCCCAATATATTGATTTTTGTCAATGAAAAAAGTCAATATATTGTGTATTTTTTACGAACTGACAATCCATTAAGCAATTAAATTATATTTAATCAACAACTTATACAACAAACGGCAGGGTTCGGCAAACTAACCGAAGATTTTGGATAATGGAATCGGGAAATCAGTTTGCAGGAGTTACCCAGATATAGTCCGCCATGCTCAGTATAATCTCATCGCCCACCGAAGCCTGGCAAACAGTTCGAAATGGAATGCCGGTGCGTCGAAACGCCCTGTCCGGTATACCATATTTGTACTGGATGTGTCCGTTTCCGGCCAGGACAACGATTTGTTTGTTTCCAAGATTGGCAGCTACCGATTCGGCCATCACTTCGTCCCACACACACTGCGCCATATAAAAATCTTCGAATCTGGTATGGCCTTTAAAATGATGCTCCTTAAATGCTTTCTTCACATAATCTCGATAAGCTGTATTTTGGGTGTCGATTTCTTTAGGAAGATAGCGCTTATCGTCATCGGATAAATTGTCAATTCCTCCGACCCGGATGCGAGAGGCAATGTAAGAGGGAATGTTCAAGGCAACTATCTTAATTTTGTTGTCTTTGATAAATAACAGAATATCTTTATACAATGCAAAATTATACCGCCAGTTCGCGTACCATTGCACTTTTCGTAAAAATGTTTCCTCATCCAGTACACCAGCGGACCATAAATCCAGTACCGGCTGATAGGAACGATCAAACATTTCCATCCCAACCACCATGGACGGGTTGTGCTTAAAGACAGCTTTGATTATTTCCAGCTCGTTGGTATGCTGAGATTGAATGGCGTGCTTTTCGCCGACGAAAATCATTTGATAACTGTCCAGGTCTGCCATCATTTCGTCGAAGCTGACCGCCTTCCCAGAGCTTCCTGAAATGATGGTACCGGCTTTGACGGCTGTTGATGTATCCTTGATCATCACTGTATTGGATGCTGCGGCACATGCCCAAATAAAAATTAAGGCTGCAAGACTAGCGCAGAAGCCGCGTACAGTGAACCATGTTTGTCGATCGCCATAAACGTTTCTGTGCATTCCCTCACCTTGATTTTTTGGGTTTAGGTCGATATGATTAAATAATTCCACCACATTCCGCTATATATCGCGAAGTGGTTTCAAAATTACTTCTAATACAAAGCGGGCAGAAACACAACTGGATAATCGATCCGGTTGCAATCCGTTGCACGCTCAATTTCTATGCCAAAATATTAAACCAATGCCTTCTAATAAAAATCCAGTGTTCAGAAAAGCGATCATTCCCTGGTACAATTCCACGACCGTTCACATCATTGTACTCATCATTATGCTTCTGGTGTTATTCTTTGCAATGGCCGGTATCTCTGTTTCAAGAGAAAACTCCGAATATCGGGGATATGTCTGGGTACCGGCACTATTGCTGGCCATGACCGCCGCAATCATCATCGCCACGACCGCCCGCCTGATAAAAAGATATAGCCAAAAATCAAACAAAGCATTTAAGGCGCATTAACGAAGCCAACTGTATGTGCTTAAAGGGTTTCCACTGAGGCGCAGTCAATCGCAAAGAGCTAAGCGCAAAGTGCAGAGCGTTCAAATTGGATTCAATTCATCAAAACGCTTTGCGCTATGCCCCATGCGCTATGCGTTATTTTTCCCCGGCTCATCGTTTTCAAAAAGCGGATAGGCAAGCTCAATGAATCGAAAAATGATGCGAGCCGTGGCCCCCCAAATGATGACCTTCTCAAACGGGTATTCAATTTCGCGAATACCGGGTCCGGCCTCATGGTAGTTTCTGGCCTGATGGGTTTGGATTAGCGTTTTAAGCGGTATTTGAAGAATTCTGGATATTTCGGTGGAATCATACCGGACCGGCCCTTGACCATTCCAGAGCCCGACAAAAGCTTCAATGTCTCTGGGCTTGGTCAACGTTTTGAAGTGACCGATGGAGCCGATAAAATCCACCTGATCCCGACTGATGTTTAGCTCTTCCTCCAGTTCTCGGAAAGCTGCCTCAAGCGGACCGGAGTCGGTTCTTTCAAGATGGCCTCCGGGCAGAGCCACCTGGTTGCGCCAGGGGTAGCCTTGGGTATCCGACTTCTGAATAGCTAAAATATGTGGGTCCGTCCTTTCAAAAAGAAGTAAAAATACACATGCCAGTTTTGAGCCCCGATCTGCAGGCGGCCCCTCGGGACTTGAAATGTTGATGATTTCTCTTAAACGAGAATAATCGATGGTGTCAGACCCTTTTGTAAAATAGAAGTGAGAATTATTCTTGCGAGCGCTGTGATAAAACTTCATCTAAAATAAGCTTGAATTGTGCCAGTGGTATGTAACCCGAGCAGCGACCGATAATCTGGCCGTCTTCAGCGAGAAAAATGGTGTCCGGCAGAACCTTTACATGGTAAAAATCGGCGGTGCCGGTCTCTTGGTCATAATCGACTTTGATTGGAACAAAATTTTCATTCAAAAAAGAGATAATGGTTGGGTCTTGGAAAACTTCGGTCTCCATTACTCCGCAATAAAAGCACCAATCAGCGGTAAAATGAAGAAATATTTTCTTTTTCTCAAATTTGCCAAGGGCCATTCCATCATTATAGGTATGCCAGTGGATTTCATTCGATGATGCGGAGCGATCAATAAAAATAAGCAAGGAAAAAAATAGTGCCAGAAATATTAGACCGGGGGATTTGAGCTTCATCCACCTACCCGTATTGATTTTAAATTTGTTCAATTTATGCCTGCGGATCGACCACGCAGTTATTGGCGAAATTTTTGATCATCATCTCGCCCAGTTCGCGGGAACGGTTCGTCGCCACCTCCACGGCATGAATCAGTGTGGTGCGCAATCCGCCTTCTTCCAGAGTGGCCAGGCCGGCAATGGCCGTACCACCCGGAGATGTCACTTTATCTCTAAGCTGACCTGGGTGTTCCTGGGTCTCGATCAACATTTTAGCGGCACCCAAAACCGTCTGAGCGGACAGAAAAAGCGCTTCCTGTCGAGACAATCCCACTTTCACACCCGCATCGGCCATGGCCTCAACGATTAAAAAAATGTAGGCCGGTCCGCTACCGCTCAAGCCGGTAATCGCATCCATCAGGTAATTTTCGGGGATAAATATGCTCCTGCCGATGGAATCGAAAATCGCCATCGCCAGTTGGACATCCTCTTTGCTGACGTGTTTTCCGGCCGCAATGGCCGTCGCTGCCTCCTTAACTGCAGCTGCTATATTAGGCATAACGCGAATCAGGCGCAGCTCTTTGTTCAGACAGGATTCGATGGCCTCCACAGGGACGCCGGCGGCAATTGAAATAATTAATTTGGACATATCGAGCTTTTCAGCGGTTTCGTTGAGAACCGCCGCCATAATCTGGGGCTTAACGGCATAAATAATGATGTCTGCCTGGCTCACAGCCTCCAGATTGTTGGTGGTGGTTTGAACCCCGTATTGTTTTTCAATCGCCTTGAGTTTGACTTCACGAACATCGGTGCAGATGATATTTTCCGGTTTGGAAGATCCCGAACCGACAAGGCCGCTGACAAGCGCCTGCCCCATATTTCCCGTACCGAGAATGCAAATTTTTTTATTCATTAACATGGCTTTTAGCTCCGATCCCACGACTGAGGCCGCTAAAACGCTGGGCACCCAATAGCACGCTCTGCCGACGGCAGCGTCAATGGCTCTGGTCATGAAAATTTCTTCATAAATTTTTGAAAACTATAGCCTGCCTGAATGTTAGTCAAGAAAATTTTATGGCGAGCTGTCAGCCATAATTTTCATGTTGACAGGAATAGCTCAAAAATTTATAATGGTTAAACCATTATAATCATTTGCACTCAGATATCGGCAAACCCAAAAGGATTATCGCTCATGTTCCAAATAGCCAAACAAACCAAAGTCTTTCAGGATGTGGTGGCACAAATTCAAGAAGCCATTCTTGATGGACGCTTGAAGGCGGGAGACACGCTTCCTTCCGAAAGACAGTTAAAGAATATGTTTAATATTAGTCGCGGGACGCTGCGTGAGGCATTGCGCGTTTTAGAACAAAAGGGCTTAATCGAAATCAAAGTCGGTGTCGGCGGCGGTTCAGTGGTTAAAGATGTCAACGCCGATCAGGTTAGCGAAAGTCTCGCGCTTTTAATCCGGTTACAAAAGATCTCATTGAATCATTTGGCCGAATTTCGTGAAGACGTGGAAGGAATCGTCGCCGCTCATGCAGCTGAAAGACGCACTGAAGCGGATATCTTGCAACTCAAAGAACTTCTAAACCAAGCCCGCATATACATTGACCAAGGGGCATCCCAGCGGGATGCCTTTATTGAAATTGACAAACAAATCCATATGACCCTGGCAGCCGCTGCTCAAAATCCAATTTATATATCGGTGCTGCACTCGGTGCATGACAACATCCATCGATACTATGAACAATATCTTTCCATGGAAGAACCTGAACTAGAGGAAAACTATCAGGACCTCTGTGACCTGGTGAATCGGGTTGAAAAAGGTCAGGCGGATAAGGCCCGTGAACTGGCTCGTGACCACGTTCGCCGGTTTAATCGGTATATGCAAAAAAGAGAAAAAGAAGAAGAAAAAGTCAATAAAATCTAACGTCGATTTTACGTGCCAATAATAAGGTGTCAGGCTGCTGGCGGTGTTGAAAATGTTTAATTGGTTTGATTGGTTCTCTTGAGGTCAACCCATTCAACCAATGAAACAAATAAAACTAATTTAACGAGTTTCAGAATCACGCAACCTTTGAACCAAATGACTGACACCTGAACACTGAAACCTGAAACCAAAGGATCTTGTAATAAATTTGAAAGCACACCAAATGCCCTTGAGACGCATCACCAAACATCCAATTCTGAGGATTCCCGAAAGAAAAGAAATCCCATTTACCTGGAATGGGAAAAAGCTGACCGGCTATGAAGGCGAAATGATCTCTGCCGCCCTTTTTGCCAATGGCATTCATATTTTCGGACACCACCCTAAAGATTCCAGCCCCCAGGGCATATTCTGCGTCAACGGTCAGTGTGCTCAATGTCTGGTAATTGCCGATGGCCTGCCGGTTAAATCGTGTATGACCCCTCTGGAAAAGGCCATGCGGGTGGAAAGTGTTGAAGGCCTGCCCAAGCTTCCTGCAGATGATGTCGAACCACCAATCCGTGCGAAAGATATCGAAAAAAGGGATGTATTGATCATCGGTGCCGGCCCGGCGGGCCTTTCAGCGGCAATCGAACTCGGCAAACTGGGTGTCGACACGCTGATCATCGATGATAAAGTTCGTGCCGGAGGCAAACTGGTACTGCAAACCCATAAATTTTTTGGCTCGGTTGAAGATTCCTATGCCGGAACCCGGGGATTTGAGATTGCGGCGATTCTGACAGAGCAAATCGAAAAACTCGAAACAGTTGACATCTGGCTTAATACCACAGCGGTTGGGGTCTTCTCAGATAAAATTGTCGGCGTCGTTAAAGGCATTAGATCCGGCCGCTATGTCCAGATAAAGCCTCAAAAGCTGCTGATTGCCACCGGTGCCAGAGAAAAAATGCTTTCGTTTCCCGGAAACACGCTTCCGGGGGTTTACGGTGCCGGTGCGTTTCAGACGCTGGTCAATCGCGATCTTGTGCAAGCTTCTGACAAGGTGCTGATCGTCGGCGGCGGCAATGTGGGTCTCATCGCCGGCTATCATGCCATTCAGGCCGGCATCGAAGTCGCGGCGCTTATTGAGGCATTACCGCAAGTGAGCGGTTACATGGTTCATGCTGATAAGCTCAAACGGCTGGGAGTGCCGATTTTAACCGGTCACACTGTGGTGGCCGCCGGCGGGCAGGGCAAAGTGGAATGGGTCACGGTTGCCCGGCTGGGTCCGGATTGGAAAGTGGTTCCGAATACGCATAAAACATTTGAAGTTGATAGCGTCCTGATCGCCGTCGGTCTTGCCCGGGTCAACGAATTTTATCTCAAGGCCGAACAATGGGAAATGGACGTCTTTTGTGCCGGAGACGCGCAGGAAATTGCAGAGGCGTCTTCGGCCATGTTCACCGGAAAAATTGAAGGCCTTAAAATCGCAAAATCTCTCGGATTACCGGTTGGCAAAGTTCCCAGAAAGTGGGAACAAAAGGCCGTTATCTTGAAATCCAAGCCAGGTCCCCCAACCAAGCGCAAACCGCCGGTCAGGGAGAAGGGGGTTTTCCCGATTTTTCATTGCGATCAGGAAGTGCCATGCAATCCGTGCACGTCGGTATGTCCAGCTGGCATCATTCGCACCGAGGGGGATACAATCACCGGCCTGCCCTATATAACGGATTTGAACGCCTGTACCGGTTGCGGCAGCTGTGTTGCCGTTTGTCCGGGGTTGTCGATGATTCTGGTCGATTACCGGGACGATCGGAAACATCCACTGGTCACTTTGCCCTATGAAATCTGGCGTGACCGGGTCGAAGTTGGCCAAAAGATCCCGATTACCGATGTGGACGGAGCGATTCTAGGATATTATCCGGTGGTAAAAATATCGACACGCAAAAAATACCCGGGTACTTTGCTGGTGCAGGTTAAAGTGGATAAAAAAATAGCCAAAGCGGCCTCGGGTATCTGGGTGCAGGAAAGGCAAATTGCGCCTTCTAAAATTTATGAGAGAGCATTGCCCCCCGATGAGGCCATTGTCTGTCGCTGTGAGCGAATAACAGCGGGTGAAATCAAAGCCGCCATCCGCAAAGGTGTCAGGGATATGAATCAACTAAAAGCCCTAACCCGGGCCGGCATGGGGGCTTGTGGTTCAAAGACCTGCCGGCCGATGATCTGGCGCATATTTGAAGAAGAAGGTGTTGCTCTGAGCACGGTAACGGATCGCGTTGATCGACCCCTGTTTGTGGAGGTCCCCATTGGCATCCTGGCCGGTGCCGCTGCAGGAGGTCGCCTTGAAAAAAAGTGATGTCATCATCGTCGGAGCCGGGTCAGTCGGCGTACCGACGGCCATGGCCTTGGGTGAACTCGGCATTAGAACCCGGGTGATCGACATGCACCCCTCACCCGGACAGGGAGAAAATAAGCACGCTATTGGAGGCGTCCGCGCAACCCATTCGGCTCCGGGCAAAATAATTGCCTGCCGCCGTTCTCTCGATATTTTGGCGACCTGGGAAAAACGTCATGGCGACAATATTGAATGGTTAAAAGGCGGTTATCTTTTTCCGGTTTACCGCAAAAGCGATGAAAAGACTTTAAAAATGCTGTTGCCCTTTCAAAAGAATTACGGATTGCACATCGATTTTCTGGGACCTAAAGAAATTCAGCAAATCATACCCGGCATAAATCCAAAGGGATTGCGCGGAGGTACCTTCTCGCCGGAGGACGGTTCGATCTCGCCACTGTTGACAATAAACGCCTTTTATCGCAGGGCAGTTGAACTAGGCGTCATGTTTCACTTTAAAGAGCGCGTCGGACAAATCGGCGTTAAGGACGGCAAAGTGATCGGCGTGCAAACCAATCTGGCCAGATACGCAGCGCCGGTGGTCGTTGATACGGCCGGACCTTTTTCATCCCAGCTCAGCCAGAGCGCGGGGGCTAAAATTCCGGTGGTTCCCGACTCCCATGAAGGCGCCATTACCGAACAGGTAGAGCCGTTTTTTAAGTGCATGGTGGTGGATATCCGTCCCGGCCCGGGATCCAAAAATTTTTATTTCTATCAAAACCTGCACGGTCAGGTGATTTTTTGCATCACACCCGATCCACCGATCATTGGAACTGACAAAGGCGAAACCGCGGCATTTCTTCCCCAGGTTTGCGCCCGGATTGTGCATTTGCTTCCACGCCTGAAGAATCTGAGAGTGCGCAGAACCTGGCGCGGTCTTTATCCGATGACCCCCGACGGATCGCCGCTGGTTGGGTGCGACAAACAGGTTGAAGGTTTGTTGCATGCCACCGGCATGTGCGGCCAGGGACTCATGCTGGGACCAGCTATCGGGGAAGTGATTGCGCGATTGGTTGCGAACCAGAATACCGAAGAGGATCGGGTGATCTTGGAAGAGTTTTCTCCCTCCAGAAAGTTTGCAGGTCAAGAAACACTGAAATAATGCCCCAGCAGCCGATAATCGTCGGGGAAACGATTATCTATGATTGACTGCTTGGCCATTTTATTACTAAAATCCGAAGCACGAAATTCGAATTTTCCAATGTTCCAAATTGAAAAACAGAATGAAAAATCTCAAAGGAGTTTTGAATTTTGGTCATTAAAATTTTCGGATTTGTTTCGAATTTCGAGCTTCGATATTCGGATTTTATGATATACAGACCGTAATGCAGAATATCTATCCCATCTATCTATGATGGACGATTCTAATTTATTTATAGGGAGTAAAAAGATGCCTGATTACAAATTAAAGGAAGTCAAAAGTTTAAATTACAAAAGGCCTGAAATTGTGAAAGGCTATGCGGATCAGACCTTATATGTCAATCTTTCGGATCGGCAGATTGAAATCAAGCCGGTGGCTGCCGAAATAAAGAAAACCTTTACCGGCGGCAAAGGTTATAATCTCTGGCTGCTTTGGAATGCGGTTCAGTCCACCACCAAGTGGAATGATTCTGAAAATGCTCTGTGCATAGCAGCCGGCCCGCTGGGCGGAACGCCCATTTATCCCGGATCCGGCAAAAGCATTGTTACCACTCTGTCTCCGACGACCGCATCGGTGATGGATTCCAACGTTGGCGGTTACTTTGGTCCGTATCTTAAATTTTCAGGCTTCGATGCCCTGGAAATCCAGGGTAAAACATCAAAAGAAGCTGTTGTTTTCATCGACGGCGTCAACCAAAAGATTCAGATCTTCGAAACCGCCGGTCTGCCGGCAAACGCCTATGAGCTGTCTGCAATTTTAACCGATCACTTTGCAGGGGGAAAACCGCGCAACATTTCAGTTGTTTCGACAGGTTCCGGATCTAAAAACGCCTTAATCGGCTGCCTGAATTTTACCTGGTATGACCCCAAGCGCCAGCGTGCCCGTTACAAACAAGCCGGTCGGGGCGGCGTTGGAACTGTTTTTGCCGACAAAGGCATAAAAGCACTGGTGGTCTGTTGGGATAATGTTACCGCCGATACGAATAAACCGGCGGATAAAGCGCGCTTGAAAAATATAGCTAAACTGCATTCGCGCGAAATTGTGGAACTGGATCCCAAACAAAACGAAATGGCTAAAATCGGCACCACCCATCTGGTCACCATCATGAATGACCATGACCTGTTGCCGACCCATAATTTTCGCTTCGGTCAGCATCCCCAGGCGCCGAATTTGGGCCAGCAAGTTTACCGGCGCCTGTTCGATCCCGGCTTCGACGGCTGCTGGATGGGTTGCACCGTCGCTTGTTCCCATGGGATCAAGGATTTCGTCCCACTCACCGGACCCTATAAAGGAAAAAAGGTTTTTGTTGACGGGCCCGAATATGAAACCATTGCCGGTTGCGGTTCAAATCTGGGAATATTTGACCCCTATACGGTTGTAGAGATGAATTTCTATTGTGACGCCTACGGCCTGGATACGATTTCAGTGGGCACCGGCATTGCCTTTGCGATGGAATGCTTTGAAATGGGGCTGATCAATGAAACTCACACCGGCGGTCTGGAGCTTCGTTTCGGCAACCGGCTTGCGGCTCTGGAGGTCGTGCACCAAATGGCTGATGGAAGAGGCTTTGGTCAAATCATCGGCCGGGGCGTCCGCAAAATGAAAGAAATCTTTGCCAAAAAATTTGGTGCCAACTCGGAGATTATGCAAGATATCGGTATGGAAGCCAAGGGATTGGAGTTTTCAGAATATATGACCAAAGAATCATTGGCCCAGCAAGGTGGCTACGGGCTTGCCCTCAAAGGCCCGCAGCATGATGAAGCCTGGCTGATCTTTATGGATATGGTCCACAATTTTTTACCGACGTTTGAGCAGAAGGCCGAGGCTCTGCACTGGTTTCCGATGTTTCGAACCTGGTTCGGACTCTGCGGCCTGTGCAAACTGCCCTGGAACGACATTGTTCCGCAAGACAATAAAGATACGCCCGAACCGGCCAAGGTGATGAAACATGTGCAGTGGTATGCCGAATATTTCAGCGCGATTACCGGCCATGAAGCGGGTCCGGACGATCTGATCCAAATGAGCGAGACCGTATATAATTTCCAGCGCTTATTTAACCTGCGAATGGGGTTCGGACGCCGCCAGCATGATTCAATTCCATACCGGGCTGTCGGGCCGGTTACCGAAGAAGAATATGAATCCCGCGCAGAGCGCTACGACCGCCAGCTGGTCGAAACCTTTGCAGTGGCCATCGACGGCAAAACTATAGCTGAAAAAAAGGCCATCCTGCGCAAACATCGGGAAGCACAATATGAAAAGCTAATAGATGCCGTCTATCGACGCCGAGGTTGGACATCAGAGGGCATTCCAACGTTAAAAACCGTTAAACGGCTTGGAATCGATTTTGAAGATGTGGTTAAATTGCTCAAAGCCAACGGAGTGCGTTCATGATCCAGGTGGACGGCAAGCAGTTGCCCTGGCATGAAGGGATGACGGTTTCAGATCTGCTGAATGCGCTGAAGGATTCGCATCCCTATCCGATGGTCCGAATCAACGAGCAGTATATCACTCGGCCGAATTTTGCGAAAACAATGGTTCCCGATAATGCGCAAGTTTTTTTGATACCGATGATTGCCGGCGGATAAGCTGGCGCCCGCAAGGTGCAGGGGGCAAAGCGCCTAGCGAAATGGATTGCCGCCATGCCGCTTTGTTCGTACACCATGCGCCATGCCCTGTGTGCAATGCTCCACGCGCTGTCCCGTGCCTCACGCCTCATCAAGCATGAATGCCCGCAACTCCACCACCCCCGGCCAACTTTCCAAAATTTCTTGAAGTCTATGGCTGCTTTAGAATTTGCAATCCTGTTAAGGATGTGATATTCTTAATAATCATTATCATGTTATGCAGATTTGTTCATAATAATAGTCAGCAAAACCATTTGGTATTGAGACTCAAGTTTTTCGGGCGTATCCCGATATTAAATTTACCATTGATGGATCTAAAATCCTTGTTCTTTGTCAAATGATAGCAGTTTCAGGCGGGTAAATGTCATAAGGTCTTCGAAGCCGCATCATCTTTTCGCGGCGCTTGGCGGGTAAAGCCTTGTCCCAAAGGCCAGGTGTCACTCACTAAATTCGGCAGTCTGCAAAACGCGATATGATGGCTTCCCATTCGATTTTGTGTGTGAAATATCTTGACTTCTCTTGGATTATAGTTTTAATTTTAAGCATTCCCTGAGATTTTTGCGGAATCCTTATCTTTAAACTCACCAAGAGGCCAGATATCGCATGCTAGTCTTTAAAAATCTGCTGATCGCGGTGGCAACGGTAATTGATTATGTGCTGGTTTTTTATATGTTCATCATAATTGCCAGAGCCGTTCTTTCTTGGGTAAGCCCGGATCCTTACAACCCAATCGTGCGTTTTATTCATAACGTAACCGAGCCGGTGCTCTATCAAATTCGCAAACGAATACCGATGATGTATGGGGGAATCGATTTTTCTCCGATTATCGTTATCCTGATTATCATTTTCCTGCGAATATTTGTGGTTAACAGCCTGGAAGGATTGGCCGTATCTTTAGGATGAGAGAAAAGGCAGGTGAAGACCGATGAAAATTACACCCCTTGACATTCAGCAACAAAAATTCAAAACGCGATTCCGCGGATTTGATATTCGAGAAGTTAACGCATTCCTCAAACAGATAGCCGAGACTTTCGA